>DATDGH010000991.1:0-1745 GCA_036522215.1 Candidatus Angelobacter sp.
GCGCCGCTGATAGCAACGCTGCCCTCCAGCGCATACGCGGCCGGCTGGCTGCCAAACTGGTAAGCCACTGTTGTCAGCAATCCGCATTTGGATTGCACGGGTTTTTGTCCGGTGTTCATCAACAGAAAGCAGCCCGTGCCGTATGTGTTCTTGGCCTCTCCGGGGGTGAAGCAAGTCTGCCCCACCAGCGCCGCTTGCTGGTCACCCAGAATTCCGGCGATCGGCACGTCCTTGATGGCCGCGCATTGCGCCGTTCCGAATACCTGGCTGCTGGAACAAATTCTTGGAAGCACTGCTTCGGGAATATCAAAGTCGCGGAGGAGTTCCGGGTCCCAAAAGAGAGTTTCCAGGTTCATCAATTGGGTGCGGCTGGCATTCGTAACATCAGTCAAGTGGAGGCCGCCGACCGGGCCGCCAGTCAATCTCCATAAGAGAAAGCTGTCTACAGTGCCGAAAAGCAGATCACCGCTCTCTGCCTGCCGCCGAGTCTGAGGGATGTTGTCCAGGATCCACCTCAGCTTGAGCGCGCTGAAATAGCTGGCTAGGGGTAGGCCGGTCTTCTGGCGGAAACGGTCCTGGCCTCCATGCTTGCTGAATTCAGAGACGTAGTCGCTGACACGGGTGTCCTGCCATACCACCGCGTTGGTCACGGGTTCGCCGGTCTTGCGGTTCCAGACAACCGTGGTTTCGCGCTGGTTGGTGATACCGATGGCGGCCAGATCGCGCGGGCCGAGCCCGCGCTGGTGCATCGCCTCTGCAATTACTTCCTGGGTGCGGTTCCAGATTTCCTCAGGATCGTGTTCCACCCAGCCTGGTCGCGGAAAAATCTGCTGATGCTCCTTCTGCGCCGCAGCAATGATCCTTCCTGCCCGGTCAAAGACCATGAAACGCGTGCTGGTAGTGCCCTGATCGATTGCGCCGATGTACATGCGCACATAGGTTACAGGTTAGAGGGGACAGGGAACAAAAAGAATTGCCAGAATTTTAAAGCAACAATGACTACTGTTGACATGCCTACGGTACAGAACCGTCAACCCAAATGTCCGCGGGCTGAATGCTGAGTGCTGAGTGCTAATTGCTGCTTTTCTCCCCCAACTGCTTCAATTTCTGCTCGGCGCTGGCCTTGATGCCATCGCGCGCGGCAGGAGGAAGAGAGGTGTCGGACGCCAGAAGTCCCAGCGCCTTCCTGGCATTTTCTCGCGCCAGATCCTTTTGACCGTCCGCTAGATAAGCGTCGGACAAGCTGTCATATACATTGGCCGACTCGGGAAAGGCAGTGACATTAAGTTTCATGATTGCTACCGCTCCCTTGGTATCGCTGGCTTGCAAATGCTCGTAGCCGAGGAAATTCACCAGGTTTTCGTCGAACAGCTTGGCTTTGGGATCGCGTTGACGCGCTTCAGCAAGCTTGGCTGCCACCTTGTCCGCGCC
Organism: Candidatus Angelobacter sp.; assembly: GCA_036522215.1. Classification (GTDB taxonomy): domain Bacteria; phylum Acidobacteriota; class Terriglobia; order Terriglobales; family Acidobacteriaceae; genus Angelobacter. Next base: position 1,432 of record DATDGH010000991.1, read on the forward strand.
TCCCGGCTGATCAATCGAGTCCAGGATTTTTATCTCCGCAGGAATCGCAGGAGGATTCTTGTCTGGCGGCGCCTGCCCCGGTGTCTTAACTAAGGTAGTGACGAACCAGTCTGCGATCATGCCCGGCAGCTCACGATGGAAGGGAAACATGTCAGCTCCATGACCTCCAACGGCATAATGGACAAATCTTTTCCCAGGATTGGAGTCAAGGCTGTACAGAAATTCAACCGCCTGAATGCTGGGACGAAATTCATCATCGTCCGCCACGGCGAGAAACGCTGGCACGCTCCCTGGCCTGCGCACATATTCATGTC
>DATDGH010000992.1:0-3332 GCA_036522215.1 Candidatus Angelobacter sp.
GTGGTGAGGTCCTTTACGCATGGGCCCAGGCAACGCTTGATGTAGAACTGAAGACAGGGCCGGGGATGATAGTGAGTCAGATCCACTTTGCATGACGGAATCATGAAGTGGCGGTGAATCAGATCCACGATCCGGTGCGCCAGGTTTCCGGGGAAATATGGCCCGTAATAGATGCTGCCATCCTTTTTCAATCGCCGGGTCACGTAGACGCGCGGGAATCGTTCGCCCAGGGTGAGCTTGATGTAAGGGTAAGTTTTATCGTCGCGGAGCAGGATGTTGAAGCGCGGCTGCTTCAGCTTGATGAGGTTGTTCTCCAGGGCCAGCGCTTCTTTTTCATTGGCCACCACGATGTACTCGACGTCGACTGCGTCCCGCAGCAGGGAGCCGGTCTTGGCGTTTGCCTCGCCCACTCCCTCCTGAAAATAGGAGCGCACCCTCGCCCGGAGACTCTTGGCCTTCCCCACATAGATCACCTCACCGGCGGCGTTTTTGTACATATACACGCCTGGCTGGGTGGGCAAAGTCCGGATTTTCTCAATCAAGTCCATTTAACTCTTGTAAGCTCTCTGTTCAGCTCTCAAGCTCTGGCGTTAGCTGCCGGTTCCGGTGTCAGCCCCCGACTGTGCAGGGATGAAACGAGTGCGCAGCCGCGTCGGCTGCTGTAAGGAAGGGCTCGACCCTTGATCTTCCAATTACCACGTTACCAAATTACCCAATTACCAACTTCTCCGGACGCCCCATACAGCTTGCACACAGCGAGAACACAGCTTCTTGTGGCCGCGGGCACAGCCTAATGATTATGGTAACAGCGTCCCAGGTGCGTAAAAATTCTACTGCGGATTGCCTGGCAGCTTCACCAGATCGCCAGATCTATAAATACAAGTGTATGAATCTAAATGGCTTACAGAGGAGGTGGCAGCAGCTAAGGATGGCAACAGGCTTGCTCATTGGAAGAGTGCTAATTGAGCGGCGAGCAAGCCGCGTAGGCCCAAGGAGTTTCCCCCTTATGAACGTCAAATCCAGTCTTACAGTCCTGCTGGCCGGTGCAGTTCTGGCTTTCAGCTCGGGCTGCGCCACCAAGAATTACGTAAGAAAACAGTCCGAGCCGATTATTGACAAGTCCAATGAGCTCGATGCACTGACTGCCAAGAATACCAACGCAATCAAGGATGTGGACGCGCGTGCCCAGGCCGGCATTCTGGGTGTGAACGAGAAGGCGACGAGCGCCGATCAGAAGGCTACCGACGCCCGCAGCCGGGCTGACCAGGCCCAGAACCTGGCTTCTCAGGCTGTCACGCGAGCTGACGCTGTGGGCAACCAGGTCGCCAATCTGGATAACTATCGTCCAGTGGTTGAGACTTCAGTCCACTTTGGCTTTGATAAAGCCAATCTGACCGCCAAGGCCAAAGCCGCCCTGGATCAGTTGATCGCCGACGTTCCCAACACCAAGGGTTACATCGTGGTGGTGGAAGGCGATACGGATTCAGTAGGCAGCTCCACTTACAACTATGGGTTGAGCGAGCGCCGCGCTACGGCAGTGGTGCAGTATCTCGCCACCAACAGTGTTCCGGCGCACAAAATCTATGTGATCGGCTTGGGCAAAGATAAGGCAGTGGAATCAAACCACACGTCTGCAGGACGAGCCAAGAACCGCCGCGTGGATGTTCGTTTGATGACCAACGTAGCCGGCCAGGAAAGTCCAGCTTCTGCGCAAAATACTGCTCCCAGTTCGAGTCAGTAAACATCTCTCCTCCCCCAGAGATATGCGCAGCTTAAAGGCCGCCTCAAGAGGCGGCCTTTAATATTTAGCCAGGTTTCCCACTACCTGCAAATCCTTCTAAAATAGCAACATGAAGTCCGTATTTGTCTCAGGCCTTTTTCTGCTTGCTTCATTGAATCTGGTTCAGGCGCAAGAGTCGCGCCCGCTGGACGATCAGCCTCACATTCAGCCGAAGAACCTTCCCCAGCCCAAAGAGGAGCCGCAACAGCCCAAAGAAGAGAAACATGGCGAAAGTTCCAGCCAGGATTCGCAGATCAGACTGGAAGGGCCGGCCAAAGGCACGGGCGACAGCAGCGTGCAGCAGATGTATCCCTACGATCCGCACAAATCGGCCAAAGACGTTGAGGTTGGCCGGTTCTACCTCAAGACCAGGAACTATCGCGCGGCGCTTGATCGCTTTAACGAGGCACTGCTGTACAAGCCCAGGGATGCCGAGGCCACATTCTTTCTGGCGCAGACGGAAGAAAAAGTAGAACTCTACGATCGGGCATATCAGAACTACCGCGACTACCTGGCGATTATCCCTGAGGGTCAATATGCGCACGAATCTCAGGATGCGTTGAAACGGCTGGAGCCCCATCTGCACAAGACCGGGCCGGCGGAGCAGCAAGGAGCTGACGCGCGGCAGTTGGTTCAGGACGGCGAGGCTTCACTCGCGACGAATGACTTTGAGTCGGCGCACACCAGCTTCGTCAAGGCTTTGCAGATCGTTCCCGATGATCCGGTCGCCAACTTCCGTCTGGCCGAAAGCCTGCAGGGATTGCAGCGGCTGGACGAGGCCCGTATCTTTTACAGGAAGTATCTCATCCTGCAACCCAACGGCAAAATGGCCGCCGATGCAAAACGGCAGATCAACGAGATCAATTTTATTCTGGGAAAAGAAGCGAAGTATTGAACTTGAACTTGCCATCGAAGCGCGTTTTGGAGTTTACCTCGAAGCGCAGCGAGAGGTCCCTATCGGCTAAAAGGTAGTCTCAGGGCGGATGCCCCCGAAACATCCTGTGAGCGTCTACCAAACGCTCTAAATTACCCACTTACCAACTTACCCACTTACCAAATTCTCAAGTCAGAGACGAACGCCTGAACAGAGAAGAATCCGGAAACCCTCGCAAGTGTGAGCACAACGACCTTACTCTTTGTGAATGAACTCACCGGTGGATGCGCTCACGATCACGGTAAGCTGTGCGTTATTGGCGCTACTACCGTAGATCACGTGCCAGCGAAGCAGATTTTCTGATCCCAGCCAGTCGAGAAGATAGAGGACTTCCTGGCTGGGATTTTTAGCTAGCAACTGCTTCCCGCCGTGCTCCTGGGCCACTTCGAAAGCCTTGTCGCTATCTACCTTGAGAAAGTTCAAATCGAAGGGCTGCATGGTGCGGTTGGATGGGCTGTAGCTTTCCGCAATGCCATGATCCACGCCCTTTGCCGGCGCATCTTTGCCAACCAGTCCTGACCAGGTGAAAGTTTCCGACTGCTGCTTGGAGGCGGAAACGAATACGGTTTGCCAAAACGCCGATTTGCCGTCATGCCCCGGATTGTCTCTTCCAGCGGT
>DATDGH010000993.1:0-2373 GCA_036522215.1 Candidatus Angelobacter sp.
GCTGATCTCAGTCACCCTGGTGGCCGGAGGCATCTACCTCCTCACCCGCTGGTCTCCCGTGGTCCAGGCCAGACCTGTGTATTCATGGGCGGGAACCATCCTGCTGGGCTACCTGGCATTGCGCGAGACCCAGGCGGAAAACCAGATGTGGACTCCGGTCCTCTGGATCGGCCTGGCTGCAGTACTGGGCACAGCGGGGCGCTTCTGGAAAGACCGCGCCCTTCTCTGGCAGACCCATGTGCTCGCAATAGCCGCCACCGGCTGGACGATTTACGCCACCTTCCTGGCTAATCCTGCAAATCACGGCACGCGAACGCAGCTCATCACCGTGCTGATCACCTCCGCCGTCTTGTATGGACTCACCTGGGTAGTTCATCTAAAGCAGACGGATGCTAAGCAGGTTGTGGAAAGTGATCGTATCTGGCAGGCGTATTCCTGGGCTGGTTCGCTCCTGTTGACGTGGCTGGGATGGTATCAACTGCAACCCATCAACGTATCGCTGGCTTGGGGCGCCTTTGGGCTGCTTCTGTTCGAGATTGGTTACGACAAAACATCGGCCTATCTTCGGGCGCAGGCTTACGTCGCATTGGCCGGCAGCTTTGCTCACCTGTTTTATTCGAACTTCAATACGCCCCTGGTCCCAGGCACATTCGATCCGCACCTGCTGCTGATCGTTTTTCTGGTCCCGATTTATTTCTGGGTTTATTGGCGGCTGGAGGGAAAGACCGATCGCGCTGCGTCGGAAAGCCGGCTGCAAATAGCCTACCTGCTGGCCTGCATTGGCACAGCTACCGTGGCTGCGCTGGCCTGGTTTGAGCTGCCGTTGGAAACCGTGGTCGTAGGTTTGGCCGCCATTGTTTTTGCCTTGCTCGTGGTTGCATGGCTTACCCGGCTTCAGGTTTTTCTCCATCAGGCCTTGATCATGCTGGGGGTGACTGTCTTCCGCCTCTCCCTGCACAACTTCCGCAACCTGACGGAATCATTCGTCTCCGGCCTCTCCAGCTCGGTGTGGGCCATCGCGCTTCTTGCCGTAGGCCTGCCGATCGCATTCCAGTTGCGTTCCAAAAATGGCAAAGAGCATGATCAGAATCCCAAGGGCCGATTTGCCACGCTGGTTAGCCGTCCCGAGCAGCCATTATTTTTTGCCGCCGTCGGGTTGACGGCGGCGTTGCTGTATATCCGCAACCAGGGCATGCTGCTGACGCTGGACTGGTGCATTGAAGGAGTCGTGGTCATCCTGGGAGCGTTCTTCGTCAAGGAGAAGTCCTTCATCTGGACCGGGCTTATCCTCCTGCTGGCCTCCAGTGGAAAGATCTTCGTTGACCTTCGCCATGTGGACGACGCGAGTGTCCGCTATCTGGCCATGATGGGCGTGGGCGCTATCATCCTGGTGGCAGGCTATCTCTTTGCCAAGAACCGGGACGCCTTGCGGGAGTATTTATGAAACGCTGGCTGTTCGTCGCCGTGCTGGTGCTCGCAGCCGCCGGCACGCTCTACTACAGCGAGCGGCACAAGATTCCCAACCACGTGGGCCCGCAGGCCGTGTTGAACGCTGCCGCGGAGGCGCAAAAGGATTTGAGCCATCCCGTGGTCCAGGTCGTGCGGCTCTCCGATGCCGAAGAAATTGAGATCGGCAATTCCATCGCCCGGCAGTATATCCATACCGGCGGTTGGATCGAATCTACTGACCAGCCGATCGACGAATATGTGAACACCGTGGGAGTCAGGGTAGCGGCCAGGGCGCATCGCCGGCTGGACTACAAGTTCCACTACATCCCCTCTGCGGATTTCATCAACGCCTTCGCTCTTCCCGGCGGGCAGATCTTTATCGGCAGAGGGCTGATGATGCTCATGGACAGTGAGGACGAACTGGCCGGCGTCCTGGGACACGAAGTCGAGCACGTGGACCATTACGACTGCAATGAACGCGTGGCCCTGGAAGAGCGCCTGCGCAACATACCGTTTGGCGAGCTGATCCATCTGCCCATCGCGCTGTTTCAGGCAGGCTACAACAAAGAGCAGGAACTGGAGGCCGACCGCGACGGCACGGCGCTGGCCGTGATGTCCGGATATTCTCCGCAAGGCGCCGTGCGCATGTTTCAAACCTTCGCTCGCCTGGAGCGCGAGTATGTGCAAAAAGCCGAGAGCCCCCAGGAAGAACTTTCCCAGGTGGCCATCCAGACCATTGAAGGATATTTCCGCTCCCATCCACTGTCGGCAGAACGCATTCACCAGATCCAATCCCTGATCGCCTCAGAAAAATGGCCCCTGCGAAAAGAAAAACCCTTGAAGATTCAGTTGGGCCAGGCGAAATCGGAAGTGGCGACGGGGCAGTGAAGTTGCGATTGAGTTTATCCCGAACGCAGAGAGGGA
>DATDGH010000994.1:0-7173 GCA_036522215.1 Candidatus Angelobacter sp.
GTCAGGGTGTTTACACTGCGTTGCCCATGATTCTGGCCGACGAACTTGATGCCGACTGGTCAAAGGTCGGCTATGAATCGGCCCCGGTTGACCCGGCGTACAACCATCCGGTGTTTGGCATGCAGATGACCGGGGGCAGCACGAGCGTGTGGTCATCGTTCGAACAATTTCGCAAAGCGGGAGCTGCGGCGCGGGCCATGCTCATGGCTGCTGCCGCGCAGCAATGGAATGTAGACGCTGCATCATGCAGCACTTCTGACGGCAAAGTGGCGCATGCAGCCAGCAATCGCAGCCTTTCCTACGGGAAACTCGCGGAATCAGCGGCGCATATTACGCCTCCAGCCCAAGTTGCACTAAAAGATCCCAAGGATTTCAAGCTCATCGGCAAGCCCTTGAAGCGTCTGGATACGCCGGAAAAGCTGAATGGTAAGGGCATCTTTGGCATCGATGTGATGCTTCCCGGCATGTTGACCGCTGTGGTTGCGCGCCCGCCCGTATTTGGCGCCGATCCGGACAGGTTCAGCACGCGGGAAGCGCTCGCCGTGCCTGGCGTCAGGAAGGTGGTGGTTATTCCTTCCGGAGTCGCAATCATCGCGGACACATTCTGGCAGGCAAAGAAGGGCCGCGACGCTGTGAAACTTAAATGGCACGCGAGCGCCATGGATAAGTTCAGCTCTACCGCGCAAACCGAAGAGTACCGTGCCTTGTCGCAAAAGCCTGGGCTGGTTGCGCGCAAAGACGGTGACTCCGACGCTGCCTTCACGGCGCAGTCCAATTCGATCGAAGCGGAATTCGAGGTGCCGTATCTTTCCCATGCCATGATGGAACCGCTGAATTGCGTGGTGGACCTGAAGGATGACCGTTGCGAAATCTGGACTGGCACACAATTTCAAACGGTTGATCGCGCGGCCGCTGCCAGTGTCGCTGGGCTTAAACCGGAGCAGGTCCAGATTCATACCACGCTTCTGGGAGGCGGCTTTGGTCGTCGCGCCAATCCAGTTTCTGATTTCGTGACCGAGGCAGTCCACGTGGCCAAGGCAGCAGGCGCTCCGGTGAAAGTGATCTGGACGCGCGAAGATGATATGCGCGGCGGGTACTACCGGCCTGCCTACCTGCACTCGATCAAAGGAGCAGTTGATGCCTCTGGCAATCCCATTGCCTGGCGGCATCGGATCGTGGGCCAGTCGATCGTTACCGGCACGGCTTTCGAGAAGGCCCTGGTCAAAAATGGAATTGACGATACCTCAGTCGAAGGGGCTGCCGATCTTCCCTACGCCATTCCCAACCTCGTAGTTGAGTACCACCCCACAAAAGTAGGTGTACCGGTATTGTGGTGGCGATCTGTGGGCCACTCTCATACCGCATTTGTGACTGAATGTTTCCTGGATGAACTGGCGGCGCTGGGCAAGCAGGACCCATTCAAGCTGCGGCAACGGTTGCTGGCGAAAAAACCACGTCACCTGGGAGTGCTGGAACTGGCCGCGGAAAAAGCGGGATGGGGAAAGTCCCTGCCGGCGGGACGGCATCGCGGGATCGCCGTGCACGAGGCTTTTGGAAGCTTCTCCGCGCAGGTTGCGGAGGTTTCAGTTGATCACGGCAAACTCAGGGTCCATCGGTTCGTGTGCGCGATTGACTGCGGGGTGTACGTGAATCCGGGAATCATTGAAGCGCAGGCGCACAGCGGCGTTGTCTTCGGCATGTCCGCAGCCCTGTACGGCGAGCTTACCTTTACCGCCGGCCGGCTCGATCAATCGAATTTCCATGACTACCAGATGGTGCGGATGAACGAGTGCCCGGAGATCGAAGTCCACATTGTTCAGAACAAGGAGCGATCGGGCGGCATCGGCGAGCCAGGCGTCCCCTGCGCCGCGCCGGCTATTGCCAATGCTATTTTTGCCGCTACCGGCAAACCTGTCCGCAAATTGCCCATTCGATTGAGTGAGGCAGGGTAAACGGAGGCCACATGAATAGAAGACTATTGCTCGCAGCTCTCCTGGGCTTCACAGCAACCGCGTTTTTTGCCGTGCCGGGCCCCAACGCCCCGAAAGATGACGGTGCGCTCTTCAGCGCGTTGACTCCGGTCCTCCGCCATCCGCGCTGTCTGAACTGTCACTCTACCGGAGATTTTCCGCGTCAAGGAGACGACGGCCATCAGCACACAATGAATGTGCGTCGCGGAACAGATGGGCTGGGAGTCACGGCTGAGAAATGCGCCACCTGCCATCAGGACCACAATCTCGATGGGCTGCATATGCCGCCGGGAGCGCCAAACTGGCACCTTCCGCCTGCGGCAACACCCATGATCTGGCAAGGACGCACCGATGCCGAAATCTGCAGACAGATTAAAGATCCAAAACAGAATGGCGGCAAATCCATACAAAAAATTGTCGAACATATGACGGAAGACAAGCTGGTGATGTGGAGCTGGAATCCCGGTGAAGGACGAAACCCGGTACCCGTCAGCCACGATGAATTTTCTGCCAGAGTGAAAGCCTGGGCCGCGGCAGGTGCGCCTTGTCCAGCAAAATAACTGAACTGGCAAGCCAGGGATGCCGTCGAGTCACGCTGGATACTAGCCGCGCCGCTGGAGCGCGCCATTTCTTTTTACAAGAGGAATGGCTATCGGCACACAGACAAGGTAGTCGACTTTTTTGGCATGCCGCTCTATGAGTACGCCAAGGATCTGCCGAGACGGACCTGAAATCATTCTTGCCGCAGCGCCACATTCGGGTCTACGCGTGTCGCTCGTAATGAAGGAATGTAGCAAGCCAGCAAGATGAATACCAGGACCACACATGACACCAGGACAAAGGTTGAGACATCCGTGGGGCTTACCTGGTAAAGCAACGAGATCATCACGCGCGTTAGCGCTGCTGCGCCCGCTGTCCCCACCAGCACTCCGGCCAATGACAGCTTGAGCCCGTGGCTCATGATGAGGCGCAGGACATCGCTGCGCCGCGCGCCTAAGGCCATGCGGATGCCGATCTCTCGAGTCCGCTGAGAGACAAGGTAGGCCATCACTCCATATACGCCCACCGCAGCCAGGGTCAGCGCCAACGCCGCAAAGGCTGAAAACAACCACATGTCGAAACGGCGCAGTGCACCCGAATCCGCCAGCAAATCTTCCACGGTTTTGACCTGATACACAGGGACAGTTTTATTCACGCTTGCCACTGCCTGACGAATAGAGTCCATCAGTCCGGTACTCTGGCTTGTCGCGCGGACAATCACGGTCATATAGCGCGCCACCAGAAGGGGCGCCATTCGTTCCGGAACCTGAGTGTAGGGGTAATAAGCCGTTGGCTCAACATCCACATCCTGCGCCCAATGGCGAACGTCCGCAGTCACGCCTACTACTGTGTACCACGGCGCATCTGGAATGTTGGGCTTCAGGCTCCTGCCAATGGGGTCCTTTCCCTCCCAATAACGTTTCGCAAGACTCTCGCTCACAATCACAACGGGCTGAGATTTCGCAGAATCGCTGTCACTAAACTCCCGGCCGCGAAGCAGCGGCGTCTGAAATGAATGGAAGTAACCAGGACCAATGACGCGCAAGCGGCTCACAACCTGGCCGTCTGTAACCTGAGGAGCGTTTCCGTCCACGGCTACAGGCATGGAAGGATCAGTGCCGCTCATGGGAACATCTCGCGCCAGGACTGCGGACTGTACTCCCGGTAACGCACGCAACTTGTCCAGCACTTCCTGATAAAAGATGGCTGGCCGCTGTTTCATCTCCGCGGGCGCTGAGAGGCGAAAGGTAATCAAACCTGTGGGATTGAATCCCGGATCTACCTTGGCTACCTTCCACAAACTCTTAAGTGAGAGCCCGGCGCCAATTAGGAGCACTGAGGCCAGGGCGGTTTCTACAACCACCAGCACGGCGCGGTGTTTGCCAGCGGAACGGCCTGTCCCCCGAGCAGCTTCACGCAGAGCATTGCTCATATCCACTCTCGAGGTTGCAAACGCCGGAGCTATGCCGAACAGAATTCCAACCAGCAGACAAATACTCAAGGTGAAACCAAGCACCGGCAGATTGATGGTGATCTGCTCCGCATTGGGAAGACCTGCAGGATTCAGCGCCAGAACCAGCTTGAGTGCTCCAAGAGCAACGAAGAGACCAAGAATTCCTCCTAGCACGGACAGAACCATACTTTCCGTGAGCAGCTGACGCACCACGCGGCTGCGCCGGGCGCCAAGCGCAACCCGAATGGACATTTCCTGACGCCGCGTCGATCCTCTCGCCAACAAAAGATTAGCGACATTGACGCAGGCAATCAACAGAACGAAGCCCACGCACCCCATTAATAAAAGCAAGGGCTCCCGAATTCCGGAGGTCACAAAGTCCTGATAGGACTGAAGCGAAACACCAAAGCCTGCGTCACCGGCAGGATCATCGTGATGCAGGTGCGAAGCAATGGCATCCAGTGTACTTTGCGATCGCGTCAGATTGCTGTCTGGATTTATCCGGACCATGGCCAGGAGCCAATGCACTGTGCGGGAGGACGCCACAGCGTCCTGTGTTTGCAGTTGCAACGGCATCCAGAAGAGCTCCTGGTTGCCAAAGACGTAGAATCCTGGCGGCATTACTCCGATCACCGTGTAAGGCACACCCTCAAAATCTATTTTGGTTCCCAGAATCTCGGAATTCGCTTGGAAGCGGGTCTTCCACAATGAATCGCTCAGCAGCACCACATTGCCGCCACCTGGACGGTCTTCGTCAGCGGTGAACGGCCGCCCTAATGTGGGAGACATACCCAGAACAGAAAATGCGTCAGCCGAAACTCGCCAACCCTGCACTCGCTCAACCGAGTCTTTGGTCCCGAGAGCGTGGCCCTCTCCCAGAAATGCCGCCATGTGCGTGAGTGGCCCCGACTGGCGCCTCCACTCTAGAAAGTCCGGAGTGGAGAAGACGTTGGTATTGCCGTTCGGCTGCTTCTGGAGCACCATTGCCACTTTCGAGGGTTGCTGGAACGGGGGTGGCTGGAGCAGCACGCGATAGATCACGCTGAACATCGCTGTATTCGTGCCAATTCCCAGGGCCAGCGTAACGATCGAAAGAATCGAGAAGGCCGGCGCCTTGCGCAGCATGCGGAGTCCAAAACGCGTATCCTGCACCACTGATTCAACCAACGAATCACCACTGAGAGCGCGGAATTCTTCTTTCACTCTCTGCTCACCTCCAAAATCCATACGAGCCTGGCGGGCGGCTTGTTCAGGGTTCATTCCGCGGGTGATGTTTGCCTTCGTTTCGTGCTCAATGTGGAAGCGCACTTCATCATCGAGTTCCTGGTTGAGCGCACTGCGGTCGAATACAGCACGCAAACGAATCAAAAGAGTCCGCCACAACGCCATGTTCCCTGTTCCTTAGATAGTCCGCAAAACCTGTTGGACAGCTGCGGTGAAACGCTGCCAGTCGGCTGCCTGCTTGTCCAGGCGGCGACGTCCGCTGCGGCTCAGCGAATAAAACCGGGCGCGCCGATTACCCTCGGTCAAGCGCCATTCGGAATCGATCCAGCCTTGAAGTTCCAGGCGCTGCAGCGCCGGATATAGAGATCCCTGCTGGACGCTCAACACCCCATCCGAGATTTGCCGCAATCGCTGCGAGATGGCCCAGCCATGCATCGGCTCAAGCGCCAGCGCTTTCAAGATCAGAAGATCCAGTGTCCCCTGCAAAAGTTCCATGCGCTCGCCCACTCTGATGCCTCCCTGTCCGTGACAGGCACTATTGTAGACGCCCGACAATAGAAATGGTTAGACCAGAAATTTGATGGAAGGCTTATTTGCCTAGAGGTAAAAATGGGAGCTTACCCAGATGGATGGGGAGTTGGTCAGGCAGACATCGTCCACGGTGAAGGTGAGCGGAAAGTGCTGCCCAATATTTTCGGCCAGATAGTCAACAGCAGCCTCATAGGCGCTGCTCGCGGGCACTCCCTTGGCCTTCTGGGCCTGTGCCAGTTCATTCTTGATTTCCATTGCCTGCTGCACCGTCCAGCATTCCAGAAATACGCGAAGAAAACAGGCATCGTCAGAGAGGGTCCGTTCCACCCATTCGAACTCCTCGGCCAGAGTTCCCTGACCTTCTGCCAGTCCCAGATGTTGCAACGAATGCCAGGAAATGGTGTCCGCCGAAGTAAGCACAGGAGTTGTAAAGCAGGAGACAGCTCATGCAGCAATGTTATTTCGATATCGTCGAAGCTGGGGATGGTCACTCGACGGTTCACGAACTCAGAGAGCGGCCGGTATTTGAGACGTTGATAAGCGGAAATACTTGTGCTCACGTAATCTGCTCCGTTTGCAGGACGGGAAACCGTGAATTTTGTTCCATTGTAGATGACTGGCCATTTTGGATTCGTTAAAAGGGAGGGCAGCATTGTCGGTGCGCTGAAACTGCGCATCTTATCTATCAGGTGGGTGATGGCGCAGGTTTTTACCGTTTCCCTGCATGAGTTCGGCCGAAGCTGAACGGTGTCAGGCAGGACTACATCACCCTGACCTGCCCCCTGAGCCAGTTCTGCTGCTTAATTGGACTTGACCCCGCCTCGTTTTAGCTCACACAATGAGTTTCAGGAGTGGACGCATGCCAAAGGCAATCTGGAACGAGCAAGTCGTCGCGGAATCAGATAGGTTTGAAACCGTGGAGGGCAACATCTACTTCCCTCCCAGCTCCATCAAGAAGGAGTTCTTCACTCCCAGCAGCCACACCACGGTTTGCTCCTGGAAGGGCACGGCTCATTACTACAACGTGGTGGTTGACGGAAAAGAAAACAAGAATGCTGCCTGGTACTATCCCGACCCAAGCCAAGCCGCAAAGAACATCAAAGACCACGTCGCGTTCTGGCACGGGGTGGAAGTAGAGAAGTAGTCATTTGCTTTGGCTTCAGGGCCAGGGGCGCAACAGGAATTAATGGAGGGTTAAGGAAAGCATTCGATTGACACAAACCCCGGTGAGATACATACTTTTTGCCGTCCCCAGACCAGATTACAAAGCTTTGCGAGCTTGCGGCAGCAGTGCTCGATTGATGCCAAGGAGTTGCCATTGTTCTGCATCCAGTGCGGTACCCAAAACCCGGACGGATCAGCATTCTGTTCTCAATGCGGTTCAGCCGTGCCTGTCTCCCTGGCAGCAAGTCCGGTCCCCTCCCAACCGGTATTAGCGTTTTGCGTACAGTGCGG
>DATDGH010000995.1:0-2351 GCA_036522215.1 Candidatus Angelobacter sp.
CGGAGAAAGTTTGTGATGGACCCCACCCACGTTACGCCTTGGCTGACACTAGCCGCCGTATTGCTCCAATTGACGAAGACTTTGGTGGAGGGCCTTTTAAAAAAAACCTTCCAAAGTTACTTTAATACTTCACTCAGGCCAGATTTATCCTTACACTCCGCCCGCTGAGTGCCTTTCCTCCTAATAGGTTAAACTGACCGAAGTCCGGCCAAGTTCTTCCGTGGATGGTTTCGCATTCTGCTTGTGCTATGGTAAACGCAAGGTCGAAGTATTCAATTTTGCTTCTCTTTGCTCAAATTTGAGGCCTTGGCATCATTGTGCCTTCCCTGTAGTATGTCCTCTCGTTGGCCCCTGCCCTCCTATTGCCGAGCCATTCTCTCAACGATTCTGATGTCTGAATGTTTTACTGTTGGTGTTTGTAGGTTACATCTGATTGATGACTTGAGCTTCCGTCTCTTGATGATTATGAAAAGAACGGTATGTCGAGTAGCTTCTTCTTCACGGAGTTACCCACACCCGCCGCCTACAGCGCTTAATTGCATTGCGCGGCGGCGGGCATGGATAACTCCTACGGAGAAGTGATTTTTAATTTGATAAGAAGCACGTAGGCGTAACCGCTTGATCTGTCTAATGGCACTGGATCAGATTTGGCGCGTTTTTGTTCAATTTTTGATTTTGTTTGTCCAGATTTCTCTTGCGAAATTGAGCGAATCCGTCCAAGGTGCTGCTCGTATTTGCTCAAAATAGGCTGGGAAAAATGAACAAAGACGACCAGATTTCTAAGCAGGCAGTTGATGAGAGGTACGGTGTACCTGTCTATCAAAGCAATCCAAGCATCCCCTCAGAGTCAGAAATTAAGCGCAGCAGGAGAGCCCAAATAGGCACGGAGATGCGTGGATTAGTCGTTGATACAGGCTCCGGCGAAATCCTCGGACATGGTGGAGCGATGGCATACGAATGGGAGGAAGTCGATAAGGAGCGATTTGTGAAGCTGTATTTGGCAGGTCTGAAGCAGGCGGCAGGTCTTTCAAAGGCCGGACTGGCGGTTTTCGAGACGGTTTACAAGCAAGTGCGTGAACGGCCCGGCCAGGATACTGTACCGCTGGATTCCTATAGCTCTGGACTGCATCCCGTTACCTATCGTCGCGGCCTGCGTGAACTTCTTGAAAAGCAGTTTCTGTTCAGAAGCCCGAACCCCGGTCTTTTTTTCGTAAACATCCGGTTCATGTTCAATGGTGATAGGCTCGCGTTCGTGAAGGGATATAAGCTCAGGAAAGATCAACCTACCCTCCCCGGTCTTGATCTGCCATCCATCGAAGCAAATAGCGCTGTATCGTCGTAGTCGCGGCGTGACGTCACGACGTCATAGCGTCATGACTTAAGAGCTGGTAAGCCTTTTGCAGCAAAGATTGTGGATAAACCACTCACGGCGAGTTGTTGAATACTTGTGCCTTCGGATACCGCAAGCTGGTGCAGCCGTTCCCAATCGGCGCGAGAGAGGCGCACAGTCAAAGCAACCGTCTTCCCCCTCCCCCGTCGCCGCGCGGCAGCTGATGGCGTTTGCGTGCCTTCGTTAGACGCGGGCGCGCTTTTCTGGCTGAATGCCGCCAAGCCGGTCGGTTTGGATGCCATGTTTCATTTGCTCCTTGATCCATTGCCAGAAAGCTCGGATTTCCTGAGCCGCTTTGCCTTCGGCGTCGAATTCCGTCACTGCCCGGCCGGTAGCCACAGCCCGCGCAAAAGCTCTCCTGTCCGTAACTTCGATTGGGGCAACCGGGAATCCGAAGTCCGCTAATACGGTGCGGGTCTCGGCAATTTCAGGGGCACGAAAGGGACAAGCGGAAAGCACAAAAACAGCGGGCACATTGGCGGCTCGCACAATCTGGACAGCGGCTCCGGCTGCCGCAAGGTCAAAGGCGGTCGGTCGGCAGGGGATCACTACAAGATTCGCGAAGGTTGCGACACGTGCGGCGTCGGGTACCGCGTGGGGCGCGGTGTCGATGATCATAACGTCATGGCGTCATGACGTGCTGCCTTCATAACGTCAGGGAGGGAGGGAGGCGATACAGTGATCAGGGCCGGTGTCTCGCCAGCACGGGCCTTTTTCCATGTCGTGGCGCTTCGCTGCATGTCTGTATCCACAATCACGACGCGCTCGCGCTTCTCCTGCGCGGCAACAGCAGTGTGGACGGCGAGAGTTGTCTTGCCGCTGCCGCCCTTCTGACTCAAAAATGCAAGCGTCTTCATGTGTCGGCTTTAGCATGACGTGATGACGCTGTAAAGTAACAACGTATTGATGTCATGACTGTATGACGTTATGGCGTCAATGCTTCAGATCAGGGGTTCGGTAT
>DATDGH010000996.1:0-3289 GCA_036522215.1 Candidatus Angelobacter sp.
GCCGTTCCCAGCCGAGCGCCGGCGACAGGCGCTCGCGGCCGGCGCCGTGCGTCGCGGCGATGAGCAGCAGTCCGCCGGCATAGGGCTCCGGGCGGTAGGCGCGCACCGCGTGAAAATTGGCTTCAGGTAGATTCTTTTTGCCGGAAGAAGACGCGGTAGAAGGACGTGATCCCGTCGTCGTGATCAGTTCCTCCCTCTGGCGCAGCTATTTCAGGGGCGATCCCAACATCGTGGGTCGCGGAATCACTATCAATTCAGTTCCACTGAAGATCATCGGCGTTGCTCCCTCCGGATTCAACGGAGATGAGCCAGGAATTCCCTTCGAGCTCTGGATACCGATGGCGATGCGCCAGGCAGCAGGCTTCGGCTGCAAGATTGGCGAAGAATGCAACGATGTGGAGTCGATGGTCGCCAAACTGGCGCCGGGCTCGAGCTTGCGCATGGCCCAAACCGAGGCCAGCGCCAAGATCGTCTGGACATCGGCCGAATACAAACCGGAAGAACATCGGGGAGTTGGCATCTTTCCTGCACAGGGCGCGCACCCTGATCTTCAGGCGCAGGAGCGCCAGCAAACAGAGTTACTGGTCGCCGCCACCGGCGTTCTACTGCTCATCGCTTGCGCAAATCTCTCCGGCCTTCTCCTGGCCCATGGAGTCACTCGCCGAAAAGAGGTTGCTGTACGCCTTTCGATCGGCGCGTCACGCTGGCGCATTATCCGCCAGATACTGACAGAAAATCTTCTGCTGGCGATTCTGGGAGGCGGACTGGGAGTGCTGATCTCGCTTTGGGGCACGCGGGTGCTATCCCGTTTTTATCTGTCGAACAGCGAGGGCTTTCTCCGGCTTTACGATTTTAGCCCTGACTGGCGCCTGTTTTTGTATCTGTTGATCGTGGTGGCCGTGGCCGGCGTGCTGTTCGGATTGGTTCCCGCGCTCTACGCCTCGCGCCAGGACCTGGTGACTGAACTTAAGGACGGTGCGGGATCGGCGGGACAAACCAGCCGGCGGCTGCGCAATACTCTAGTGGCAGTCCAAGCCGGATTGTCGCTGGTGCTGGTGGTTTGCGCGGCCCTTCTGACCAAAAGCAGCCGGGCGCTGATGAACGGCGCAAATTTCGATCCTGAACATGTAGCGGTGCTGCGCCTTCGTCCGGAACTGGCAAAGTACGATGCGGCCAAGGCCGGGTTATTTGCGAGAACCGTTTGGCAACGGCTGAATGGCATAGGAGGAGTGGAATCTGCGGCCATGATGGTGGGTGGTGAAGGATTGATGTGGCATTGGTCCAGCGGCAGATCACTGAATGTGAGCTTGCCCGGAGAATCTGCCACAACACGCTTTGCGCCAGACGTCCGGGTCCAAGATGTGGATGCCCATTTCTTTGCTGCTCTGCGGATTCCTCTGCTACAGGGACGGGGCATCAGCGATCAGGACCAGCAGGGCCAACCTCTGGTAGCGGTAGTCAACCAGACCCTGGCGCAACAATTCTGGCCCGGTGACTCCGCCCTTGGTCACACGCTGATCATCAACAAGCAGGAATATCGAATTACAGGGGTATGCGCCAGCATTCAGCCTCCCGGAGCCAGCGAGATGCCGCAGGGTCATATTTACCGGTCGTTCTGGCAGGCTGGCGATGCCGGGGATGTGAGATTTGCGGTCCGGGTGAAGGGCGATCCAGCCGCCATGCTGCCGGTACTGCGGGAGGCCATCCACAAACTCGATCCCAATGTACCCCTGGGTGAAGACATGCCACTTTCGGTCCAGCTTGAATCCGATTACACGCCGGTGATGCTTGCCCGAGCAGTGATTTCGTTTTGCGGCTTTCTTGCCCTGGGTCTGAGCGCACTGGGGCTGTACAGCGTGCTGGCATTTGCCGTGAGCACGCGGGTGCGCGAAATTGGCGTGCGGATGGCGCTGGGTGCGGGCCGGGCTGATGTGATGCGAATGGTGCTGCGCGAAGCGTTCCGGATTGTTCTGGCAGGGATTATAGGCGGCATTTTTGCCGGAATGCTGGCCACACGACTGCTGAATGCCTGGCTCTACAGCGTGCAGGCGCGGGACCTGGCTTCGTTTGCAGTCGGCTCGACAGCACTGCTGGTCGCAGCTTTAGTTGCGGCCTGGTTGCCCGCACATCGCGCATCGCGCGTTGATCCGATGGTGGCGTTGAGAGCGGAGTAAAAGCGGTATTTAGTAATTAGTAATTGGTAATTAGCCAAGGCAAAAGCAACGGCCAAAGCAAAAGCAACGGCGACCACAAATTGAACCGTGTCGGAATTCTCATTCGTCCTGGCAAAAGGCAAACCCACTCCAATCCCAATCAGCCGCGCGTGGACTGAAGATCAGTTGCCTCCCTGCCATCAGCGGTAAGGAGTAAACTTCAAAACCGGAGGGATTTGCCGTGAAGCCATGGCTGTGGGTTGGCGCATTTGCAATGCTGATGGCAAGCTGCCTATCGGCGCAAGACATCAGCGGGGACTGGCAGGGAACACTCAAGCTAGGGCAGGACCTCCGGATCATCCTGCATATTGAGAAGGGGGACAAGGGCGACTTGAGATGTACGCTGTACAGCATCGATCAAGGCCCGGATGGTGTACGGGCCAGTTCCGTACTGTTAAAGGATTCAGTCCTCAAGGTGGAGCTTGACCTCATCATGGCTTCCTATGAAGGAAAAGTGAGCGCAGACGGAAATTCCATTACCGGAACCTGGAACCAGTGGATGAAGGCGCCGCTCGACTTCCGCCGCGCCACCAAAGAGACGGCGTGGAAGCGTGATTCATCTCCTCACACCATACAGTTCATCACTGTGGACACTAACGTGAAGCTGGAGGTGCTGGACTGGGGCGGCTCCGGGCGTCCTCTGGTGTTTCTGGCCGGCCTGGGCAACACAGCCCACGTATTCGATTCGTTCGTGCCCCAGTTCACGGCAAAGTACCATGTTTACGGCATCACGCGCCGCGGGTTTGGCGATTCCAGCATTCCCGATTCGGGATATTCGTCCGACCGCCTGGGCGATGATGTGCTTGCGGTGATGGATGCGCTCCAACTGAACCGGCCGGTGCTGGTGGGGCACTCGATTGCGGGAGAGGAGTTAAGTTCTGTAGGCAGCAGGCATCCGGAAAGAGTCGCCGGACTCATCTATCTCGATGCCGCTTATTCCTATGCTTTCTATGATTCCACGCAGGGCGACCTGAATCTGGATTCGCTCGAACTGAAAAGGAAGCTGGAACAGTTGGGACCGGGCACGCCCCCACAGGACAGAAAACAGCTTGTACAGGAGTTGCTGAAGACGGATC
>DATDGH010000997.1:0-13454 GCA_036522215.1 Candidatus Angelobacter sp.
ACTACTGGTCCATCGATCCATTTTCGGGTAAATTCACTTTGCCGCGCAAGTTTGGTAATCGCGGAGAAAACGAAGAAAGATGAGTGATGAAGCGAGCACTTGGACGCGTGGTATAATGGTTTTGGGGATTAGTTTAATTGGAAAAACACCTTCATTCCCCGAGCCCAGAAAAGCTGGGTTGGGGAAATAGAGGAAATCAGGGTTCGAGTCCCTGCTCTCCAACAAGCCTCTTTTGCTCCCGCACTTCCATGGTCGGAATGATCCACCTTGTAGTCTTTAATTCCTTTCGCGAACTGGACTCAGCCCTCACGAATTCCACACCAGTCCGGCAACACCTGGGCGTCTTTTGTCAGCGCGCCTCGGCGCTAGTCATGGTTGCGGTGCGAGCCGCCTCTTGAACTCTTGGGAAATCCGCTTGGCACTTAGTATTTAGAAGACCAACGCTAGCAGCCAGTAGCCAGCCGCTGGCAGCTACTTATTCTTCCATTTGGGTTTTCGCTTCTCGATCACCGCCCGCAAGCCTTCCTGCACGTCTTCCAGGTTCATGAGTTCGTTCAGGTAGACATCCTGGGATTTCTTCATCGCCTGTTTCAAGGGCAATCCGATGGAGCTGCCGATCACACGCTTGGTGACCTCCAGTACGGGTCCGCTGAATTCAGAGATCCTGGCAACCAGGCTTTCCACCTGACCTTTCAGGTCGGCTTCCGGCACTACTTTGTTCACGAAACCGAATCTCAGGGCATCTTCCGCCGACAAAGCTTCGCCGGTCAGGATGAGCTCGTAAGTTTTCTTGGGTCCAATGAGCTGGGGAAGCATGACGGCCGCGAAGGGCGGAAAGACTCCCAGCTTCACCTCGGGCTGGGCGAACTTGGCTTTGGGAGTGGCGATCACAACATCAGCAAAACCCACCAGCTCCGATCCGGCGCCAATGGCCGGTCCATTCACAACCACAATTACCGGCTTGGAAATATCTACCATCGCTTGAAAGACACGGGTAAAGGCGTCCAGGGTCTGAAATACGCGATCAGGACGGGAATCATCGAGCGAGATGCCGGCGGAAAAGGTGGGCTGCGCAGATTGCACCAGAATGGCCTTGACGTCAGGACGGCTGTTCAAACTCTCAATGGCTTCCGCAATCTCCTTCATCATGGGGACAGCCAGGACGTTGTGCGGCGGATTATCCAGTGTGAGCCGGGCAATGAAGTTGGAAGTCTCAAAGCGAATGTATTTGAAACCCTGCGCAACCGACCGTGTTTCTTCCAACCGCTCTTCGCCGACAACAGGCCCGGTGGACATAATTTCACCTCGTTTGGTTAACAGGCTTACGGAGAGTACTTGCCGATTATCCGACGAAGAGTTGCGGGAAACAAGTTACTGATGGCTAAGGAACTTCCGCCCTAGAGATGCCGGGCCAGAAATCTGACGATCTGGAATCCATCCATGTATTTGAACGGTGTTTCTCCGGTGGTGTAGTGGCCGCAGGGCAGGACCACGGTTTTTACATCTGTGCCGCGACGATGAAATTCCTGTTCTACCTGGCGGGAGAATTCCGGCAAGAATGTAAGGTCGTAGCGGGCGTAAATCAGCAAACATTTTTTGGAGAAGCGCGAAAATTTGTCGAAATAGGCCATGGGGCTGATGCACAACCATGATTGCCGCAGGCGGTCCTGGCTGACGCCGTCGCGCTCCAGACCTTGGCGCACGTGGCGGGTCGATTGTCCTGTCCAAACCACGTCAGCAAAGTAAGTTGAAGCGTGGTTGAAGACGTTCACTTTCAGGCGAGGCTCGTGTGCGCTGGCCAGAAATGCATAGCACGAACCCAGGCTGGTTCCCAGAATTCCCATACTCTCTTTGCCTTGTGCCTGAAGCCAGTCCATGCAGGAACGAATGTCAACCACTGCCTGGCGCGCGGCGTCGATGGTGCGGCAGATGTTGGATGACACAGCGTAATCGGAGCGCTCAGTTTCCGAAGGCCTGCGAATGTCATGATAGGGCTTGCTCAGCCGCAGCATGGAGATGCCAAAGCGGTTGAGCACAGGTCCCAACACGTTGTACGCAATTCCGTTGGCGTTCCAATGAGGCAGGACGATTACTGCGCGCTTGCCTTCGGCCGGAAACCAGCGGGCATTCACCAGATCGTTTTCCGGGTACTGCGTGCTAACCGGCGAGGTAAAGCGCAGAAATAACCCATCGCCCTTTGGGGCTTTGTCGGCGGCATTGCTGCCGGTGGGAAAGAGCTCGATCTTGCGTTTTTCCAGCCGGAAATCTGTGGGAGAAATGTAGGAAAAGAATTCGTCACTGCGAGCGACGATCTCCTGATTCAATTGGTGCAGAAAGCGCTCGTATTCCTGCTCCACCTGTGGACAATTGCCGTTGACGAACGGCCATCTCCTGGCCCACTCGATTCCCCATTCCAAAGGACGCACCACGCGGTTGGTATCCCGGCCGGTAAGACGGGTCTCCCACGCATACATCCATTTTTGATAGAGGCTTGGCATTGCAAATAGGGTCATCGGAGCATCGGTGCATCGGGTCATCGGAGCATCGGTGCATCGGGTCATCGGAAAAACATAACCCATTGGTTCGATGTGATGAACTTTCTACTGATTCTAAATGGCTATCAAAGCAATCTGTACTCAGCTTTCAGCCAATGGGAACTTTTCTAGCCTGGACGGCGCCACCATTGCGTAGACTGTATGCATCAGCACAAATTCAGGAAGATGGCCGGCTGGACCTTGGAGTAAGAAAACTCTTGATTCCAACCAAACTCGACCGCGTTACGCAGGAGGTGGGTGGGAAAGCCCTACGACCACTTCCAGACCTCACCATCGAACGCATTTGTACCGATTCTCGAGGGGCCTCGCCGGGATCGCTTTTTGTTGCCCTGAAAGGAGAGAACACAGACGGTCACCGTTTTCTAGCGGATGCCTTCCGAAATGGCGCATCAGCCGCCATGGTAGCGCAAAGCGTTGTTCCAAATCTTGCCCTGGACTCGACACCAGCGCCAGTTATTGCGGTCGCTGATCCACTACGCGGGTTACAGGCGTTAGCGGCCTGGCAGCGGCGCGAGTTCCTGCGAGCAGTCTTAGCGATCACGGGCAGCAACGGAAAAACCATAGTCAAAGACGCCCTGAAGGCCTTGCTTGCCGGGAGAAGGATCCTGGCGTCTCCGGGAAGCTACAACAGTCAATTAGGCCTGCCCCTGGCCGTGCTTTCTGCCGAGCAGCCGGAGCCCTTAGCCATTTTGGAAGTTGGCATTTCAGCGCCGGGAGAAATGGCGCCGCTGGAACAGATTGCAGCGCCGGACTTTGGCATTCTCACCAACGTTGGGATGGCGCATTTCGCGGCATTTGGAAGCCGGGAGGCGATCGCGCGGGAGAAGATGGTCCTGTTCAGCCGCATCGCGGAGCGTGGCTGGGTGCTGCTTCCTGCAGATGAGCCGACCATCGACGAACCCGCCCGGCAATTGCGATGCACGGTTCACAGACTGGGAGCAGGCGCCCAGGGGCTTTCACTCGCGTCCATCTCGATGACTGAAGACGGCCAGGCGCTGGAACTGAAGGTTCCTAATGCAGGTTCTCGCACACTGTCAGTGAAGACGCGCTCGGCTGAGATCATTTCCGACCTGCACGTTGCCGCGTCCGCGGCATATCTGCTTGGCCTGGGCCTGGACGAGATTGCCTCAGCGCTGGATGGCTATCTGCCAACTCCAACGCGCATGGAGTTGTGGTCCTCTCCGCAGGGCGTTCGCCTCATCAATGATGCCTACAGCTCGGACCCACTCTCCGTCCATGCGGCCTTGCGCTCTGCCGTGCTGGGGGCGCCACAGGCGGGCAGAAAGATCTTTGCTTTTGCCGGCATGCGTGAACTGGGAGAGAGATCTGAGAATGAGCATCGCCGAGTGGGAGCGGAAGCGGGGCAGTGCGGGTTCAATCAACTTTTCCTGGTCGGCAATGGCGACCTGCAAAGCACTGCGCAGGGGTTTGAGACGGCGAATCCACTTGGCACAGTGGCAAGAGTTGAAAATCCTGACGAACTGAAAGACCAACTGTTGCCGTTGCTTCGTCCAGGCGACACCGTGTTGTTCAAGGGGCCGCGCAATGCGGGAATGGTGAAGGCGGTTCAAGATCTTTCCGGCGCGATCGCCCAGCGCTGCCTCTGGATAAATCTTGCAGCCGTTGCCGAGAACATAGCGCGGTTTCGGCGACACTCCCATGGCCGTTCCCACATTGTCGCCATGCTCAAGGCTTTTTCCTACGGCACCGGGTTGAGCCAACTTGCTTCCGGCTTCTCGCGCCTGGGCATTCATCATGTGGGTGTGTCTTCAGCCAACGAGGGTGTTGCCATTCGCAGGTCAGGAGCAACAGATCAGGACATCCTGGTGTTCCTCTCAGACCGCGAGGACCTTGACAACCTCTTGCGCTTTCGGCTGACACCCGTAATTTACTCGGCGGAACTCGTCGAGGCATTCGCCCACTCTCTTGCCGGCGCCCGTCATCAGCTCGACGTTCACCTGAAAGTTGATACGGGAATGCATCGTCTGGGTGTCCCCGCGAAGGATGCGCTGGCGCTGGCCGAGCGTATAAGAGGTAGCGGTACGATGCGCCTCACGGGTGTGTGCACTCATTTGGCCTCAGCCGATGATCCGAAGTCAGATGACTTCACCCGGCAGCAGATTTCCGTATTCGACCAGACGATCAAGACGCTCGAAGCTGCGGGCTTTGAAAATCTGCAAATCCATGCTGCCAATACCGCAGGCGCCATTCGTTTTCCTGAAGCTCACTACAACATGATTCGCATCGGCCTGGGGCTGTATGGCCTGTATCCATCCGAGGCAGTGAAGCAGGGATTGGATTTGGAACTGGCAATCGGCTTGACCAGCCGCATTACCAGCATCCAGGAATTCGGTCCGGGAGACACACTCGGCTACAACCGCACTTATGCCGCAACTCGTAAAACCAAGGTTGGCGTGGTTCCGTTCGGTTACGACGACGGCTTACCCTGGACCTTGTCTGGCAAAGGGTACGTTCTGGTGGAAGGCCACCGAGCTCCCATTGTGGGAAGGATCAGCATGGACCAGATGCAGCTCGACATAAGCGACATCAAGGGCCCAAATGTGGGCGCGGAAGTATTGCTGTACGGCTCGCATAATGGACATCTAATCCGGCCGGAGTATGTCGCTGATCAGGCAGGCACCATTCTCCATGAGCTCCTGACGCGGCTCGGCAGAAGGATACATCGGATATATATCGAACCCTCATGACTACGCCGAAAGCGTTGTCCATTGAAACCACTAACTGTTGATCAAGATTTGAATCGTGCAGGCGATCGGGTCATCGGGTCGTCGGGATATCGGGTCATCGGAAGAATTCGCACGGCAACGACGCGACAACCACACTGTCTTCGTTGCGGCGAGAACAAAATTCTCCTAATCGCTCGCCTGATGGCCTACTCTGTATATTTGCGAGGCAGGCGGGGGGAAATACTGCAGAGTATTTCATACGGAATAGTAGAAGCCAGGTTGGCATGCTCCCAGGCAGTTATCTTGCGCTTCTCACTCTCACCGATGATGATGACCTCATCTCCTACATCCACTCCGGGAATGCCGGTGACGTCAACCGTAGTCAGGTTCATGCTGATGTTGCCGATGAACGCGGCATAATCATCGCGCACAATCACGCGCCCACGGGCAGAGAGTTGGCGGTTCAGGCCATCGCCATAGCCCACTGAGAGCACTGCAATTCTGGTGGGAAATTCCGTCATGTAGCCGCCGCTGTGGCCCACAGGCTGGCCTGCTTCCACCTCGCGGATCTGGATGACACGTGTCTTCCAGGTAAGCGCCGGCTTGACCGGCAGCTCCAGCGACGGGTCTCCAATTCGCGTCACGATCGAGGTGAAGGGCAGATAGTAGCCGTAGAGCGAGAGTCCCGGCCTTACCAGGTTGAACCGCGCTGCGGGGCACGTGACAATGCCTGCGCTGTTGGCTATATGGCAGATAGGAGCATCCATCTTCGCCTTTCCCACCAATTCCAGTGCTCGATCAAGCCGTTCGAATTGCAATTCTGATTGCGTGCCGTCCGTCAGCTCAGCCGCGGCGAAATGACTGAAAATTCCTTCCAGCGTGAGATGAGGAGCTGACTCGATGGTCTCCAGAATGGCAGGAAGCTCACTCAATTCAACCCCCAGGCGGTTCATGCCGGTATTGACTTTCAAATGAATGGCGACGGGTTTCTGGGGCTTGAGTTTTTCAGCGGCATTTTCCAAAAGTTCCAGATGGTTCCAGTTCCAGACGGCAGGCGTGAGTTCATATCTGACTACATCATCTTCTTCGCCGCGCCACACGCCTCCCAGAAGCAGGATGTGCCCGGTAATTCCGCTTTCGCGCAATTCCACACCTTCGGCGCAGGTGGTAGTGGCAAACCACTTTGCTCCCTCTCTCTGCAAAGCCTGCGAACAAGCCGAAGCCCCGTGTCCATACGCGTCGCATGTGACCACTGCACACACATCGGCTTCCGGCTGGACATAAGACAGCACTGTGCGAAAGTTGTGACGTAGCGCCGTCAGTGAGACCTCTACCCAGGCGGGGTGTGAGTGCATTTGAGTTCTCTAACAAAAACTACTAACAGAGCCCAAGTGTCTCACGCGCAGCGGGCGAAGTTAATAACTTTGGTCACTCGCTTTAGTAATTGTCTGGAGGTCCCGCATCTCTGGCCCGGTTCTCAAAACGCGTGAACTGCTTGAGGAACGCCAGGCGCACACGGTCGGTTGGGCCATTGCGCTGTTTGGCGATGATCAGTTCAGCTTCACCTTCAAGGTCTGGATCATCCGGCTTATAGACTTCTTCCCGAAAAATGAATCCGACTACATCAGCATCCTGCTCAATGGAGCCTGACTCTCGCAAGTCAGAAAGCTGGGGACGATTATTGCCGGTACGGGCCTCAGGCGCACGACTCAACTGGGAAAGCG
Source organism: Candidatus Angelobacter sp. (assembly GCA_036522215.1). Classification (GTDB taxonomy): domain Bacteria; phylum Acidobacteriota; class Terriglobia; order Terriglobales; family Acidobacteriaceae; genus Angelobacter. The sequence goes on from DATDGH010000997.1 coordinate 6,967, forward strand.
CCACCAGCGGGCACCGCATCTCTTTAGCCAGAGCTTTGAGACCGCGCGAGATCGCAGAGACCTCCTGGGTGCGGTTTTCGTAGCGGCGACCACCACCGGCAGGCGAGCCGGAAACAAGCTGGAGGTAGTCCACAATCACCATGTCCAGCCTTCCCTGGGATTGCTGCAGACGACGGCACTTGGCCCGCATCTCAGAGATGGAGATGCCCGGTGTATCGTCGATGAAAATTGGCGCCTCGAGGAGCGCGCCCAATCCCCCGACCAGCTTGCCGCGGTCCTCACGGCTCAGAAATCCCATGCGCAGCTTGTGAGAGTCCACCCGCGCCTGCGAGCACAGCAGGCGCAACAGCAGCGATTCCCGCGACATTTCCAGGGAAAACACGCCCACCACTTTTTTATCCATGACCGCAGCATTTTCGGCAATGTTGATGGCAAAGGCGGTCTTCCCCATGGATGGCCGGGCGGCGATGATGATCAAGTCAGACTTTTGCAGGCCGCTCGTCAGGTTATCGAAATCTTCAAAGTGCGTTTCCAGCCCGGTGATGCGCTGGCCCCGTTCGTAGAGCTTGTCAATGGAGCCGAAGGAATCTTTGACGATCTCCGTGATCCCCTGAAAGCCCACGCCAATGCGTTTTTCTGAAATCTGGAATATAGCCGACTCAGCTGCATCAACAATCTCTTCTGCCGGAGCGTCCTGCTCGTACGCCTTCTGGATAGCGCTGCTGGCGGCATGAATCAGGCTGCGCAGCAATGCCTTGTCCTTCACGATCCTGACGTACTGCTCGATGTTCTTGACCCGGGGCAGGCCATCAGTCAGCGAGGTCACGTAAGCTACTCCACCGACCGCCTCGATCTCCTTATGTTGGCCCAGTTGCTCGGTGAGAGTGACAAAGTCGATCGGCCGGCTGGTCTCCGCCAACTCCATCATGCGCAAGTAGATGCGGCGGTGGGAATCGAGCGAGAAGTCATCCGCCAGCAGGTGCTCGGAAGCCTGGCTGTAGGTGAGATTATCGAGAAGAATGGCGCCTAGGACCGCCCGCTCGGCGTCTATGCTGGCGGGCAATCCGCGATCCAGGGTGTAATCGGTAGTCGCCATTCAAAGTTCCTGTATGCGCATTGTAGCGAAAGATAAGCGAAACAGAATAGTGACTGTTCGGCTGCCCTTGGCCAAATTCAGTTTCTTAATTTGAGAAATCGTTGAACGCTGCAGATGGACTATCGCACGAGTTCGGGTTGTGAACGCAAGCGGAAAACGAAGAAGAAATTAGGAGTTAAAAGTTTCTTTCTACCATGCCAGAATGCTGCGATTCTTCAGCCGCTATCGATTGGGGCCGAGCACTAATTGCTCAAAATAAGAAGCCCGGCTCGTACCAGCCATACGAGCCGGGCTTGTTATGTGGACATCCGCAGCCGTGTGTTGCCCCACGGCACTTCAGGTCAAAACGCAGACTAACTTGCGCTCCCCCACTGCTCAAAGGCAGAAGAGTTCAGGCCGAAAAGCCCGTTGGCCATCCGACCACGCAGTTTAAGCTGAAGCACCGCCCTCTTCGAGCGGCCCCTCCGATCGTTTGCGAATCGAACGTTTTCCTGTCAGTCAGATATCGCACGTTTCGTGTGCCAAGCACTATCCATGATCCACAGTTGCTGCTCAAGGGGGCGGCCACCGATTTCGGTGGATATCCTGTGCGAAGTCTGGAAATCTTGTGGAAAAAGGTGGAAATGTCATCATTAATTCATTCTTGCGCCGGGATCTGCATCGGAAATGGAGCAATCAGACACAAAAACTTCAGGTTTGTTAAGTCGGAGTTTTTTCATCCGGCTGGGCCAGCCATTTGAACTCCACCAGTCGTGAACGGGATGTGGCTTTGTCGGCGCTGCCGGTAAACTCAATGAGTGTCCCGCGCACAATGTAGTAGCTGTCTTCGACCTTGGTCTTAGCGGGTCCGCGCTCAAAACTTCCTTTGAATTCAAACCAGATGCCGTGCACGGCCTTGGTAGTAAAGGAGATGTCATGGCCGCGAATGGAGGCTTTAGTGAAAAACTGGTCCAGTACCTCTCCGCGATCGCTCTCCATTTCCCCCAGGCGCGAGACATAACCGGAAACCCCATTCTGGTCCAGGTTAATCTGGACGAATTCGCCGTCCTTGAGAAAACTGTACATGCCGGAGATGTCCTCAGCTGCGGCATTGGTGCTGGCCGGAGGCGACGGCGGTGGGGCCTTCTCCTTTTTTGTTTTCTGCGCGCTGGCCGCAAGGACAAACAGCAGCATCACGAATAGGATTCGGGTGGGCCGACTCATTCAGACCTTTTCTCAATGGGATTTGGAAGTAATCTTATCCCAAAAACTGCCAGATTTCAGAGCTTCCTCCCCGTCCTCCCCTGCCTCTATTCCTGCGCGTTTCGAGGGTCTTACGAAGCCAGAAGAACCAATGGGCAAGGCCATTTTGCTGCTATAATCCACTCTACTCGCCCCCGAAGCTCGTGCCAATGCAGTCTGAACCGAATCCGATCAAGAGAAGCCCGGGGCCAGGGTCTGATACCAGGCTTACGTTCCTGATCCAACCTGAGCCATGGCTGCGGATATTCTTCCGCAATATAGGCGATCTCTTCCGACCGGCCCCGCCAAAGTTGTGGTTAAGCTCGCCGCCCGGAGAATACTGGGCGGACGCGCTGGTACACCGTCCTCCTTCCTGGTCCGGATTTGCGGGTTCCTTGAGCACGCACATACTGGTGGTTACGGGCGTCTATTTCCTTACCCTATGGTGGCTCAATCAGCCGCATGTCATTCCAGACGATGTCACCCAATCCCGGCCATTGGATCACTACGAGCTTTCTGAATATCTTCCGCCGGTCAGCAAGGCGGAAAAGAAACCGGAGCCGCCCAAACGCCGGGTAGCCCAGAAGGCTGACCCGGAATATGCCCCGCAGGAGATTGTCTCCGTCCATGTGGACCACAACAGCACTAGGCAGACGATTGTTAACCCGCTCAATCCCAAACTGCTGAAGCAGGATACTCCTTTGCCCAATATTGTGGCCTGGACCGCGGTACCGAGCCCGGCGCCGGTGGCTCCGAATCATCCGATGCGGCAGCTTCCGCTCAACACGCCGCCGGTTGTGCCGCCCATTGAGCAGCCTGCACAGAGAAACCTGAACGCCCTGCAATTTCCGGTACCGCCGCAGGTAGTGCCTCCGGCGGAGACACCGGTCCAGCGTAATATGGCTGCCGTGAATCTGCCTACTCAGCCGGACGCTGCTGTCCCTCCAAGCCCCACTGCAGCTCAACGCCCGCTGGGCGAGATCAATCTGGCGCTCAACACGCCCTCGGTTGAAGAACCAAAACTCCCAGTACCTGAACAACAGGCTGCAACTGGGCAGCAAACTGGGCAAGCCTCGCAGGCTCAAGCCGCCGCCGTTCCGCCTTCTGAGCCAGTCACCTCTGGAACCGGCAAGTCCCAAGCCCAACAAATGGGACAGTTGCTGGTCCTGAATGTGAATCCGGTAGCGCCCAATGGTCCTATGGTCGTTCCTGAGGGCAACCGGCAGGGAGAGTTTGCCGCGGGCCCGAATGGGCGCGTCGGCGCCACCGCCAGGCCGGAAATTGCTGCTGGCGGCAATTCTTCCGGAGGCAGCAGGGATGGCGTGAATTCGCTTCCCGGCAATGTTTACATTGCTGTGCCACCCAAAAAAGTTACTGGAAATGTTGTGGTTTCCGCGCCCAACCTGCCCTCTGCACCCTCCGCCCGACGGACAATCAGTGATACTCCCGTGAGAGATACCCCGCCGGCGGGGAAGATCGAAACCGAAGTTTTTGGCGACCGCAAATCCTATTCCATGGCCTTGAACATGCCGAACCTCACTTCGGCAATCGGCACCAGTTGGATCATCCGCTTTGCCGAAATGAACCCGGCCCCAGGCTCTGCCGACGTTGGTGTAAGCGCTCCGATCGCGCTCAGCAAGGTTGATCCCGCCTATCCCACCGCATTGATGCATGACCGCATTGAGGGCGTGGTGATTCTCTATGCCGTGATCCACAGTGATGGGAGTGTAGGCGAGGTCAAAGTCCTCCAGGGAGTGGACGAGACGCTCGATGAGAACGCTCGCAATGCCCTACAAAAATGGCACTTCCGCCCAGGAACAAAAAATGGCGCTCCGGTTGATTTGGAAGCTGTAATCAGAATCCCGTTCCGCGCGCCGCGATCAGCGTTTTAACCCGCCGTAGCTACAGAGACTTGTGCGCTATCCAGTGCCTGGTAAATCTTTTCATTGGTGCAAATCTCGTAATAATGCCGTTCGGTATAGCGCTTGAGTGAGAAGTCGCGGGCATCAATGTGGGCTATTGTGCCTTCCCGAATGGCGATCTTGTGAAACAATCCCTGCCCGATGGGAACAACGCCGCCATAAAGCCGTACTTTGCGGCTGTCCCAGATCATAGGGGCTTGCATGTCGAATGCCTGGAGGGAGATTTCTGTACGCAGCTTCTCGAAGGCCTCTTCACTGATGTGGATCCCGCCGATGTTATAGCGCATGAGAAATTCATCGGGATTGCCGCCGGTGTCCTCATCTTCGACCGTCTTGAAGGTGAACACATTAAAAAGCAAATCAAGCTCTTCCAGCAGCCGGCGTATTCCCTTGCTGCAGGAAGATAGCCGGTCACTCTCATTGAGCGCCCGGGAAATCATGATCTGATGTGTGCCGTCCATCAGGTACAAGGGCGCGGAATCCTGATAAGAGATTCCTATACCCAATTCAAGGATGGGCAGGCCGGCAGCCTGCGATCGATCGTTGTAAGCGGTCACAATCCCCATGATTTCTTTGGCCAATACACACGTTCGGGCCACTCCTAACCCGGGTTCACCCTCACGCTCAAAGACAGCCAGAATGATGGCGTCACCTTCAATGAACACCTTGATGGCTTCATATTTGGGCAGCAGCTTGTTGATGGGATCATAGAAATTCAGGCTGAAGTAAGACGCCGGATTCAGCCCGCGCTCCAGCAGCGTGCGCGTAACCGTGGTGGATTCGCGAATGTCTGCCTTCAGCACCACGTGATGCACCACGCGGTCTTCGGAGGGTTTCTGCTCCTCCTGCAAGAGAAACTCATAAAGCGTGTTGTTGATGGCGGAGAGCTCGCGGAACTTGTCGTTGACAATCACGTTCACGCTGTCCAGCGCGGAGAGCACCGCCTCCATTCGCCGCAAGTCGCGATGATAGCGGGTAAGGTCGCTGAAGAACCTTCCGGCCATCTTGGCCCGCTCCGCTCCTTTGCAGGCTTCAACTCTTTTTTCCGCGGCATGCAGGTTCTCCGGAGAAATCTTTGCCTGCTCCTCCAGCAGGGTTTCCACGCGCTTGCGCTCGGTGCGCGAAATCAAAGCGTTCTTGAGCTGTTGCGGATTAATGGGAGGTGAATACTGGCTGAGCAGAGGCACCACTTCATAGGCTGCAACCACGTTTTCGATAACGTTTTCCCGCTCCAGCAAATCCACCCAGGCATTTAGCAATGTCTTCTGGCTTCTGCCTTTAGGGGTGGCGTCATCCGGAGTGCCACCAGCCATGATCTCCTGCGCATTCTCCGGGGCATTCAGAAGCGCTTCAATGCTTTCGTCGTCGTCACCGGCAACGTTCAGCGACTTCAGAAAGCGGCCGGCAATCACCTGCATGGTCTGGAAGCGGTCAGGATCGCGCTCGTAGTTGCCGAGCATCACATAATGTTCCGCGTTCAGATAATCGTCGCGTCCGTCCTCCGTAAAGATGAGGCGATTCAGAAACAGGTCATAGGAAGCCAGCCCGCTATCGCCGAACAGAGAGCGTCTGGTCCGCGACAGCGATTCCTTTTCTACATCGCGAAAAGTCAGGAACAAATCCTGCCCCACGCGCCGCAGCACGCCTTTCTTATTGATCTGGAAACGGGCAAAGCGTTCCCGCGCCTGTACCGCCCTTCCGGGTGAACTCAGCCGCGGGCTCTCGTATTGCTTCATTCGCGCGCGACAGCGTTCAACCGCCTGGTTGAACTGGTTCATCAGTTCGGTACGCAGGAATTTAAATACCGCCAGGCGAAACAGCAGGTCCAGGGATTGATTCTCTTCAACCTTGGCCCGGTTCAAGGCCACAATATGCAGTTCCGTGACCAGGCGTTTGAATTCTGCGGGATCGTTCTCTTTACCTGTTTGCAAAGGGCTTTTGGCTGGTTGAAGTGGCCCACCCAGGCGGCTAACCGGGCGCATCGACATTCGCGGCGTGGACGAATCTTCCACCACAAGGTCTTCTACGTTTCCATGCTTCGCGATCAACCTGAAGATGTGGACGCGGCCCAATTCGGTGAACTTGGGGCTCAGAAAAACGTCGTGGCGAATGTTGTCAATTCCCGCGACCAGGTTTTCCAGAAGAATAGAAGGGACGTAGCTCGACAGCGTGAGCTGGCGAGCTGACTCTGCGACGTTTCCGCGTTGAAGAAATGGGAACGCCATTGAAGCGAACCACAGGCCTCCGGG
>DATDGH010000998.1:0-2589 GCA_036522215.1 Candidatus Angelobacter sp.
CCCACAGCTTCAGCCGGTTCGCCATCGCAATCGTTCCCTTCATGGCCGTGAGTATTGTTGGCGCATTCGGCTGGCGTTGGATTTTTTATCTTTTCGGAGCGGCTGGTCTATTATGGTCGTTCACTTTCTATGCGCTCTACCGCAATTTGCCCGAAGAAGACCCCAAGGTGAATCAGGCCGAACTGGACTACATACGCGGCCGCGATGCGGAGGGCACGATCAAACCTCCGTCTGACCTGCAAAGGCAGCCGAAGCCGCCTTGGAAGATTATCTTTCGCTCGGCCAACATGTGGTACATCGCAGCCGGCTATTGCTGCTTTTACTATGGGACCTATTTTTATGTAACCTGGTTTCCCACGTATCTCCTCGAATATCGCCACCTCTCGCTCAAGAGCATGGGAACGCTCGCGTCTCTGCCCCTTGTTGCAGGAATGGTCGGAGACATTCTGGGCGGGGCATTGACCGACGGGATTTACAGGAAGACGGGCAATCTCAAGTTTGCCCGTCGGATTGTAGCTGCGCCCGCCATGCTGGCTTCCGGAATTCTTTTGATCCCCGCAGCTCTCACTCATGATGCGGTCACAGTCATCGTGTGTTTGACTGGATCGTTGTTTTTCCTGGAGTTGGTGATTAGCCCTGCCTGGGCGGTTCCCATGGATGTGGGAGGCGAATACAGCGGCACGGTGTCCGGTGTAATGAATATGGCGGGCAGTCTGGCCGCCTCAGTTTCCCCAATTGTTTTCGGGTTCCTGGTTCAGCGTGGAATGTGGATAGCTCCGTTCTTTATCTCGGCCGGCGTTCTGCTTACTGGGGCGCTGATTTGGACATTCCTCATTGACCCTGAAAACTCCGTAGTTGAAGAACTGTTCAAGGGCGAGCGCGCATAGACCGAGATGTGCCAGGAATCAGGAGGACATTGGGCGAGCGCTCGAGAAGCCAGGCAAGCGCAACCTGCATCGGTGTGGCCTTGAGCGACGCTGCGGCTGCGTCAAGCGCCGACGACTGTAATGGAGTGAAACCTCCTGACCAATGGAAAACCATCGAAACTGGCACATTTACTTACACACTTTCACGCTTTGTGCGCTGTAAGTCATTTTGTTAACAACAATATAATTGAATACGCAGCGGACTTAAGATCCCCTTCCATTGGGGCCACGCAGTTAGGGTAGTATCTCAGGGTTTCTACTGGAAGAGCCTGGTTAGGTGTTTTCCTCTTCCAGTAGAAACCCGGACACCACCTGGTATTCGATCGTCCCCTTCACCTAACAGTTTCCCTTAGGCTCCCGGCACTCCATGTCTTTGCCTTTCCGGCGGCAAGGCTTCGATAGGGCAAAAACCTGGAGCTGAATGAACCGGTGGATGGCTTGTCGGAGTTCCGGCAATATCACTTCTAGTGCTTGATCGTCCTCGCCGTCGCAACTTTCGCACACAGCTGCCGGATTCGGTCCTCAAGACGGCGAGAATACATGATAGAAAGACGAAGGACGAAACGGCGGCAATCAGGTATTATCGCTGTCCGTTAATAATTGTACGATACCCTACACACTGTATGAGATTCCCATAGCCCGCACCGGCACTTCCCGCATCTCACATGCCGCGCCAAGAAAATAAACTTTCGGAGACACAAAACGTTGGCTGCCTGGTCCGGGTTGGTCGTAGATGATAGTCCGATTTTTCGTCGCGCGGTGTGCGAACTATTCACTCACGAGGCGGGTTTCAGAGTATGCGCTGAGGCGGAAAACGGTCGCGACGCGGTTGAAAAGGCAAAACGCTATCGGCCCGACATTATTGTGACCGATCTTTTCATGCCATTGATGAACGGCTTCGAAGAGACACGGATTCTACGGAAGCTGATGACCAATGTGCCCGTAATTGCCTGCTCGATTCAAATTGATGCGCAGATTGAAAGAGAAGCCCTAGCGGCTGGGGCGTCAGCGTTTCTTTCGAAGTCAGATGCCGCGCTGACGCTGATTTCCACCGCGCACCGTCTATTGGAGGAACGCGATCTAGTGGAAGGCATTGCTGCCTGACTGGGCTGAAGGTTCTAACACGCAACCCATAATGAAGCGTTTCAAACGGAGGTACGTTTTGCATGAAGTGCGACGGATGCGAAGTAGATGTGATCGACGTTCAATCGAAGATGGCGTTCCGCGGCGCTCATGTTCGTGACACACACCACCTGCTTTCCCTTGCGCGTCTGGTGCATTTCCGGATCGCGCTCCCCAGTCCGGTTCTTCGTCGACGAGGGCGAATGAATAATGGTCGCATCCACAATCGTTCCTGTGGTGATGCGGATGCCTCGGCTTTCCAGATATTGGTTCACCGCGTTCAGCATCGCCCCGCCCAGTTCGTGTTTCTCCAGCAGGTGACGGAACCCGAGGATGGTGCTCTCGTCCGGCACCGGCGATTCATACAGCGCATCCTCCGCCCCCGGATCGCTCAGGTTGAACCACTGCTGCAGAAAATACACCCGCAACATGATGCTCAGTCCTACCGGAGGCCGCCCGTTCTCTCCCTTCGGATAGTGCGGTTCCACTAAACCCTGTAACTCGGCCCACGGCACCACCTGCTCCATCTCCTCGAGAAACC
>DATDGH010000999.1:0-12047 GCA_036522215.1 Candidatus Angelobacter sp.
CATGGATCGCGAGCAGCGATCACGCATTCATATTCTGTCATCCTGAGCGATGCCCGCCGCGGCGGGCGAGCCGAAGGACCCCGAGAGTCTGTCCCTCGCCGTGCCGCGTCAAGGCATTCTCACAACCATCTGTGTGCTATTCGCGTTGATTCGCGTTCATCCGCGGCTGATCTGCCTTTGATTTTCAATGACCAACCTACCAACTTACCAACTCACCAACTTCTTCAGGTGTGGCGATGCTGGTGATGAAATTTGGCGGCACCTCGGTCCAGGATGCTGAGGCCATCAACCGCGTCGCCACCATTGTTCGTGACCGCCTGCCGGAAACGCCGGTCGTGGTGGTGAGTGCCCTGGCCAAAATCACAGATCAGCTTCTGGCCATGGCCAACGCCGCTGCTGCGGGCAATCGCGAAAAAGCCCTGGAACTCTCGCTGGCGGCGCGCGAGCGCCATTTCAACACCGCCTCGGACCTGCTGGGGACGGGCAGATTCGCCCAGATCCATGCCGAACTGGAAGAAGAATTCAACGCGCTTGATGATCTGCTGCGCGGCGTGGTCGCGGTGGGAGAACTCACTCCACGCACAACCGACAACATTGCCGGCTTCGGCGAGCGTGTCTCCAGCAGAATTGTTACCGCTGCTTTTTCCGTGCGCGGCCTGAACGCATCTCACGTTGACTCGCGGCAATGTGTGATTACCGACGCGAACTTTACCAAGGCCGTCCCGGACTTCGACGAAACCAACGCCCGTTTGCGCGAGACTGTGAAGCCGCTGCTGGATCGCGGACGCGTGCCCATCATGGGCGGGTTCATTGGCTCGACCCGCGAAGGAATTTCCACCACCATTGGCCGGGGCGGCTCGGACTTCACCGCGGCCATCGTGGGCGCAGGGCTGAACGCGCAGCGCATCGAAATCTGGACGGACGTGGACGGAATGATGACGACGGATCCCGGCCTCTGCCCCGGAGCGCATCGCATCAAGACCATCAGTTTCGAGGAGGCCGCTGAACTGGCCTACTTTGGCGCCAAGGTCCTGCATCCGGCCACCCTGCTCCCGGCCATCCAGAAAAATATTCCTGTGCTGGTGCTCAACTCGCGCAATCCCAAAAATGAAGGCACGCGCATTACCCCGACAGCGCCTAAGAGCAGGACTGTTTTCAAGGCCATCGCCGCCAAGAAACGGATCACCGTGGTAGATGTGGTAGCCACGCGCATGCTGATGGCCCACGGCTTTCTCAAGAGTATCTTTGAGGTTTTTGCCAACCATCGTTGCCCCGTGGACATGGTTTCCACTTCGGAGGTAAGCGTCTCCGTGACCGTGGATTCCAATGAATCCATCGCTGCCATCGCGGCCGACCTGGGCAGATTGGCAGACGTGAAATACCAGGGCAGGAAAGCTATTGTCTGCCTGGTGGGGGAAAACATTCGCAGCACTCCCGGAATCGCCGCCAAGGTCTTCAGCGCCATTCCGGACGTAAACATTCACATGATTTCCCAGGGCGCTTCGGAGATCAATATCAGCTTTGTGATTGACGAGGCCGACGTGCCCCAAGTGGTTTCCCGGTTGCACAGCGTTTTCTTCTCTGAGATCGATCCTGAGGTGTTCGCGTGAAAGATTTTGGGGGTTTTCAGTTTATCCCGAAGCGCAGCGAGGGATCCCTATGACCTTCCAGGATGCCTCGCGCAGCCGTAGGCATTCCTCCGTGTCCTCGCTGTTCCTCCGTGTCCTCAGTGGTGAGGTATTGATTTTGATTGTGATTCTGCTGCTCCCTGACACCTGTTCCCTGTTCCCTGATTTTCTCCGTACCTCCGTGTCTCCGTGGTGGATTTTGGGTTTCGAGGTGCTATCGTGAAACTACTCGTCTTAGGTCGCGGCAAGACCGGCGCCCTGGTAGCTGAAGTCGCCACCGAGCGCGGGCACGAAGTCCGCTCGCTGGCTGGTCAGGAAAACCAGGATGGACGTGCGCTCACGCCGGAACTGCTGAAACAAATCGACGTCGCCCTTGACTTCACCACGCCCCATGCCGTGATTGCGAATATCATTCGCTGCGCCGAGGGGGGAGTCCCCATCGTCGTAGGCACCACGGGCTGGCATCAGCATCTGGAGAAGGTGCGCGAACTGGTCCACGAGCGCAAAGCCGCATTTCTCTTCGGGGCAAATTTTTCCGTAGGCGTAAATCTCTTCTTCAAGGCCATCCAGGCGGTGGCGCCGGCCATGCGCAAGGGCTATACCGCCAACATTGTGGAAAAGCACCACGCGCAAAAAAAAGACAAGCCTTCAGGCACCGCCGCGACCATTCAGAAGATCCTGCAAGGCAACAGCGGCAAGAAGGTTGAGATTGCTTCTCTGCGCGAAGGCGATACCGTGGGAATGCATCTGGTGGTCATCGATTCCCCGAATGACACCATCCTGCTGACTCACGATGCCAAGTCCCGCCTCGGCTTCGCGGAGGGGGCAGTCCGCGCCGCCGAATGGATCAAAGGCAAATCCGGCTTCTACGAATTCCATGAAATCATTGATCAGGTTTAGCAGACAAGGTTTCGCTTCGCCCCTGCTTCTGCTCTTGATTTTGCGAAGATCAATGGCCAATAACTGACCATCGATTCGCGTGCGTTGGTGTTAGTTCGCGACCAAGGAAACATTTGATTTTCAGATCACCCGATCTCCCGATCACTCGATCACCCGATTCTTCATTGTTCCCTTGGCACCACCAGGTACTGTTCCAGCTTTCCGTCCGGCTGCTCAAACGTAGTCACGACAAAGACACGCAGCTCGAACGCCGCAGTAAAGCTGCGAAAAACCATGCCGCCGCGTAGGGATTTTGATCTGGCGGTAAAGCTCTTCGGCGGCCCAAGCGGTCCCAGGCTGCTTCGATAATCGTTCAGTGCTGCCTGGGTAAAGAACTGGTTGGCATCCTCAGTGAACAGTGAGCGATCGAGCGTGCCTTTCTGCAATCCCTCCAGGATCCGGCGCGCTGATGCAGTCGCGGCATCTTCCTGCTGCGTGTCGCTTTCAAAAAGTTTGCTCAAAATCTGCCGCGCAATCCCGCCCGAAGCTCCGCTCGCCATCTGGTTCGTAAGCACGGCAATAGCAATGTGTTCTTCCGGTAAAACTACGTTGTTTGCAGTGAAGCCGGTGACCTCTCCGTCATGTTGCAGGATGTGGTGGTTGTCGAAATTGAATACAGACAGGCCAAGCGCGTAGCGCGTGCTCACGCCATTCTTGAGATGGACATCGGTTTCCAGTTGCCGGTAAGATTCGGGCTTGAATACGGTTTGGTTCATCAAGCTGATGTCCCATCGCAGCAGGTCCTCCACCGTCATGGAAAGCTCGCCGACGGCGGACAGCCATCCGGGACCCTCCTTGGTCTCCGGGTGCGCCGGGCCGGAGGCGTAACGGAAATAGCCCACAGCGTCACTGCTCCCCAGGCCGCCCTGATCGGTATCGATCACAGTCTTCATGCCCAGCGGATCAAAGATCTTTTTCTTCAGGAAGTCAAAGAGCGGGTGCCCGGTAATCTTTTCCACGATCGCGCCGGCAATCACATAGTTGGTGTTGCTGTATTGCCAGCGCGTCCCCGGATCGAAGTCCAGCGGCTTCTTCGCCCAGGTATCCATAATGTGCTGCGCCGTGGTTGGATGCACCATAAACAACGGCACATAATCCTGCGGATAGTAATCCTGATAGCCGGAGGTGTGTGAGAGCAGCTCGCGAATCGAGACTTCGCCGGCCCGGGTGAGGCTGGGAAAGTATTTGGCCACGGGATCATCGAGCGAAAGTTTCTTCTCCTCTTGCAGCAGCAGGACGGCCGCCGCCGTGAACTGCTTGCTGATCGACCCAATGCTGTAGCGCATCTGCCGATTTGCAGGCACAGCCGGATCGAGACGTCCGTTCCCATACCCTTGGGCGAAGACGATCTTTCCGTCCTTCACAATACCGACCACAGCGCTCGGCACTCCGGTCTCGTTGAGGACCGTATTCGCCACCTTATCAATCGCCGCCACCTGCTCCGCTGGAAGCGACTGGGCCAGGCCGCAATCGACCAGGCAAAGCAACGTGAGGGCAAATAGACGCAGACTGTGAGTAATCATAGGCGGCCATTATAACGAGCCGCAGATCGCCCGGGCCGAGAGAGAGATTGCCAAATTGCCAGAATCCACGGCGCGCCGGGACGCATCGAGGTGTTGGGTGTTTCTTCCGATGACCCGATACACCGATGACCCGATGACCCGATTGCCAACACGACCAAAATACCGGAAGCAGTTAGTGGCTTTTATGAACTACGCCCTCGGCGTAGCGACCCGGCTGAGTGCTGACTGCTAAGTGCTGAGTGCTGTATTCTTAAATCATGAGAATCAGGGGTTGCGGTACCGCTCTAATCACACCTTTCACAGCCGACCTGAGAGTGGACGAACGCACTCTGCGTGAACTGGTCGAATGGCAAGTGACTTCAGGAATCGGCTTCCTGGTCCCCTGCGGGACCACCGGAGAAACGCCGACGCTCAGCAAAGAAGAATGGCTGCGCGTGATTGATATCACCATCGAAGTCGCTGCAGGCCGCGTTCCCATTGTTGCCGGCGCAACTTCCAATTCCACGGCGGAAGCTGTGGCCAAGGCGGAGGAAGTGGCCCGGCGCAAAGGTGTGGATGCCATCCTCACGGCATCGCCGTATTACAACAAGCCTACACAGGAGGGCCAGTACCAGCATTTCAAAGCCATTGCCGAAGCTGTGGACAAACCTCTCATCCTCTATAACGTCCCCGGACGCACCGGCGCCAACATCGAACCTGCCACCCTGGGCCGACTGGCCAAGGTGCCGAACATAGCCGGAGTCAAAGAAGCCAGCGGAAACATCTCCCAGATCGCCGAAGTCTTCAATCACGTTCCTGAGAGCTTCCGGGTGTTCTCAGGCGACGACTCAATCACGATCCCGGTGATCTCATTGGGCGGCGTAGGAATCATCTCGGTGTGCTCCAATGAGATTCCCAAAGAAATGTCCGACCTGACCAACGCCGCGCTGGAAGGCAACTGGACCACAGCCCGCAAGCTCCAGCACAAATACCTACCACTAATGCAGGCCAACTTCATCGAATCCAATCCCATGCCGGTGAAGGCCGTCCTGGCAATGATGGGCAAGATCGAAGAAGTCTACCGCTTGCCCATGCTGCCCGTGAAACCGGAGACCCGCACCAAGCTGCAAAAGATAGCCGGCGAAGTCGGCCTGCTGAACGTGCATGCTGCGGTTTCGGACTACTAGAACGGAATGAACGCCGGAGGCGTGGATCCCAAGGTAGCAGGAATTCCTGTGCAACGAAAGGCATTAGCCAAGCCATGATGATCGGCACGATTGCTAACCCGCATTATTCATGAGTTTTTGAGCAAAATGCGAAAACATGCAGCAATGACGCAGGGTTGGGGCATATTTTGGGTGTCGAGCAAAAACGACAGACTGTCGAAGCCTCAAAATTGCACCGATGAGTTTTCCTGTATTTTGCCGTATTTTCCGCATATATCGCCTCGATCATGAATAATCCGTCTGATACACTACCCACCGAGCAGCCGACCGACGAGATATTTTTTCAAACCTCTTTTCCCCTGTTTCGCAAATTTTCCAGACCTGGTTCGGGGTCTCCCCGCATGGCTGACCCAGGTGGCCGGCCCCCTGGTCCCGAACCACATCTGGCAAAATCTGAAAACTTGCGAAAAAGTCATGGAGAAAAGAGGAGTGGAATCAAGAGCTTGCAAAAGCTCTTCTCGGCGCAGATTCAGAGAATTTGAAGATGCGCCGTTTGCCGCCTACGCGGCCGCCTTTTCTGAGGATTCTGTTTCTGGGAGTTGAATCTGCTTCGCTGAGACAAAACTCCAAAAATTTCCAGTTCCGAAATGTAACGAATGGCACTGCTTTGTCACTATAAAAGTAGAGACCTTGATTCGGTTCGAGTGCCGAAGTTTGGAATTATAGAGGAGTTTAATCTATGGAGACCGTGGAGATCTATGTTAATTCAGGGCCTACACCGTATTGGTGTTCGAACCCATGAAGGCCGATGGGAATGTACCGCCAACCCGTACTATTAGCGGGCAACAAACAGGCTTGAGCAACCTTTCTGCGCTGGCGCTAAACGCATACGGCGATCTCTACGCCGCCAACGGCAACAGCATTACAGTCTACCCGCCCCATGCTAGTGGTGATGTTCTTTATACTCAGGGGATCATGGCGGGGATCAATATGCCTGATGCCATTACAGTCGATGACAGCGGGTTCTTGTATGTGGTGAACACAGTTGGAGCGCCCGGTGGAGTTGAGGGTAGTAATGTCACGGTGTATAAACAAAATGCAGGAGGATACGCTCTCGTTACGACAGTCACTGGCATTGCGGGAGACTCAGACGGAATTGCTGTCGATCACTGGGGTCATATATACCTGACACAAAATCAAGGTAAGGATTCCATGATCACCGTTGTGAACTCTAATGCGGATGGCTCCTTCGAATTTCCGCCATCGATCAAAAGCGACAGTCTGACAAACCCGGGGTCGGCGGCCTGCGATGTGTATGATCAAGTGTACGTCGCCAATGGAGACAGCGTGCTGGTGTTTGCATCTTTCTCAAATGGCAATCAGCTGCTTAGAAAAATTCAAGGCCCTTCGACGCTTCTGAGTGGCTGTCGAGGAGTGGCGTTAGATGCTTACGGCAACATCTATGCGACCAACAATGGTGCGAACGGTGAATCCTGGATCACAGTGTACGGCTATTCTGCTAAAGGAGATGCTGCGCCCTTATGGATGATCCGTGGTGACAAAACCCTCTTGACGTCTTGCTCAACGATTGCGGTTACGAAAGCCCCGCGATTGTCCATTACTGATAGGCGACCGTTCATTACTGATCAGTGGACTAGCCTTGTCTTCAATCTTAGTACCGGGGAGGTAGTAACAGTTCTTCATAAAGGTGGCAAAGAATATGTGCTTCCGACGCCGGCGCCTCCCAGGCCGAACCCCATTGAGGCGCCCGCGATCCTCGCAAGTGTAGCCCGTGGGAGAAGCCTCATTCAATCCAGGCAGAGGAGTGATCTTGCCGTCGCCACTATTAGTGGAGGGGTTGGCTTTCTCCTTGGCACTGTCATAGGCGTACCGATAGGCGCGATAGTCGGAGTCCTTTGCGCCTTGGGAGGTGGCCTGATCGGTGCTGGCACCGGATATCTGATAACCAATAGGTTGAGTTCTAAGAGAGGTACCTGATCGGTTCTTGCTGCGCGTTTTTACCGGGTCAGGGGGGCCTTCAGGCGGGATCAGCGTTGCATAGCGCACAGGCAGCAAGGACTCCGAGTAGTAGCGGAGGTCGGCTGCTAAACTGCTGAACCAAGCAGCCTACCAAGGGGATATGTTTTCCAAACCTCTTTTCCGCCAATTTTTGCTGAAACGCCGCACCTCCGCATGGACGACCCCAGGGTGGCCGACCACCTGGTCCCGAACCGCATCTCAAGGAATCTCAAAACTTGCGAAAAAGTCATGGGGGAAAAGAGGTTCGGAATCAGAGACTTGCAAAAGTCTCTCACGGCGCAGATTCAAAGAATTTGAAGATGCGCCGTTTGCCGCCTGCTCTGCCTCCTACGCCAAGCGAATTCCTATTTTCTATGCTTTAGCTTCATGCTCTTGCCAAGCGATCTATTTTTGTCCACTAACTCAACAAATTTCCAAATGAGCCAGTCGATAATCTTTCTCGTCTGTATGCTGTTGTGTTCCTTCGTTCACGGACAAGCCCGGCGACCGGAGGAAAGAGGGTGAACTGCATCGAGAAGTATCAGCGCCCATTTGCATGGCTCAGCACGAAAACGTCGTTCACTGTACCGCCGACGCCACAGCAAGAAACCGTCTTGCCTCCAAAGACTGTCATCTTGTTGGTAGACGCATTATATACCGCAGTGTGCAAAAGTCTGGCTTCTGGAAAATCTGTGGATGTTGAGGCAATCTGAGTCCACGTGGGCGTACCGCCAATCCCGTTCGCGTTCATGAGGACCCAAGCGTCTCCTAAAGCATTCGCTGACGCATCCTCGCCAGCAAAGATGGTGAGGCGGTTATTTGCCAAGTCGTATGTGGTGCTATTTTGTGTTCTGGCAGCGGGGAGCGTTCCCGAGGGAGTGATTTGTATCCACGTGGGGATTCCGCCCTGCCCATTAGCGTTGGTTAGGACCCACACATCATTGAATATGCCGCCCCTAATGGTCTGCCCGCCAAAGACAATCAACCTGTTGTTGGTTGAGTCATAGGCCACGCCACCGCTGATTTCCCTTGGCCCAGGTCCGCCTCCGGTGGGGTTCAGTTGCATCCAGGTAGGCGTTCCTGTCAAGCCGTTGGCATTTGACAGCACCCAGACATCGCCAAAAATGGTCGAGAAACAATCGTCCCCACCGTAAATAATCATGGTGTTCGTGTTTGGGTCGTAAACCGATCCGTGTTGCACTCTTGGTGCTGGCGCGCTCCCTGCTGGGCTCAGTTGTAGCCAGGCCGGCGTTCCACCGGTGCCATTGGCATTGGTCAAGACCCAAACGTCGTTGTCGCAGGGCGAAGTACGCCCCTCGCCGCCGCCAAACACAATCATCCGGTTGCTACTTGGGTCGTAGACCGCCGTGTGGCCCCATCGTCCAACCGGGGCTGTTCCAGTCGGGTGAACGTGAGTCCAGCTTAGATTAGTACCCCCTGTACCATTAAGCCGCCAGACGTCATTAAGGTTTGACTGTGAATTGGTATTGGCTACATTGGGTAAGCCTCCGAAGACGATCATCCGATTCGTCGTCGTGTCGAGGACAGCGGAATGACCTTCCCGGTTAAGTGGACCTGACTCCGTCCAACTCTGCGCCACGGCCATGTTGGCGAGAGCGGTGAGAATGATTGAGGCCAAAAGCATCAAAGACAATGTGTTCGCCCTTCTGTATTCCATTGAAATCCTCCTTGTGATAGCAACTCTGTTGATCAGGATCGCCGTGGCACCATGGCCAACTTTCCACGTACATTGAGGGTGACTTGCAGTTGAAACTTAGATGTGTTTTGGTTCCTAATATGTAGTGAAGGCAGACCCGCATCCGTTACAAACATTTTGAGTCGCTCATTTGCGTGATCGTGCTTAGGCTCCCGGCGTGGCGGAAGGTCGGCTGCTAAACTGCCAAACCGAGCAGCCAACCGAGGGGTGCATCTTTCAAACCTCTTTTTCGCCCTTTTTCGCTGTGATTTTCTGATCGGTTCGGGATTCCGTACGGCTGACCCAGGTGGCCGACCCTCTGGTCCCGAACCGCATCTGGCAAAATCTCAAAACTTGCGAAAAGGTCATGCGGAAAAGAGGAGTGGAATCAAGAGCTTGCAAAAGCTCTTCTCGGCGCAGATTCAGAGAATTTGAAGATGCGCCGTTTGCCGCCGCTCCAGGCTGCATCTACCGAATTTGATACAGTAGTTGCTATCATTTAATAGCGTTTTCTGAAGGTTCGATTTGGGAGGCCTGTATGCCAGATGACACCCAAGTCAAGATATTGCGCCGCGGAGTGAATGCCTGGAACCAATGGAGGCAAGACAATCCATCGCTGCGACCAATTCTTCGCGAAGCATCATTAATCGGAGCGAATCTCGCCACCCTCGGTATCTATTAACAACATATAAGATAAATATAAATTTTAGTTGACAACATACTTAAAGATATGTTCTACTGAAGATGGAGCCCCAAGGGGCTGCCGTAGTACTTTGATCTTTGAAAACTGAATAATCTACCGGGTTGCGCCGAGTCGAACTGCAGACGCAGCAGGAGAAGTGTGCGCTCGCGAAACAAAGCAGCGCTGCGCGAAGAAATCCGCAGCACATCCGACTATCGTTTTTTGAGTCGAGGGCTGAGCTTCGCCGAGCGAACAAGCTGAAACTTCCCTGTAGCCCTGCAAGCAGGTGAGGTGTGCCCGGCTCACGGAAGTTCCGCTATCGTGGCCAAGGGGATCAGTGTGTCAAATCGGGAGTTATTGGTTCTGTTGTGGCTTCTTCGGTTCCCTGTGACCTGCTCTGTCACTCTTTATTTAAGTCATTTAGAATCAGTAGCGCTTTTGTTTCGACAATGATGACCCTGCATTTTCCCGATCACGGCGATCACCCGATCACCGGGGTCCCCATCACCCCGGTTTTGCGTGATGGGGTGGAGGTCACGCGCGATCACCCGATTGCTGACGCCACTAAAATCCCTGCCGCAGACTCACAGACTTATTCAATCCGGCAAAGCCGGAGGCGGGACTGTTCCCTCAGGTTACCTCGACCTCAAAAGGTAACCTGAAACCTGCCTGAAACCTGCCTGGATACTTTTTTCATGGCTGGGCCAGCGGATTCCTTGAAAGCGGAGGTCTCGAAGTTTGGGGTTGCCGTTGTATTTCGCTCCGTCTTTGGTTTGACCAAATGTCAAAGTGCTAATGGCTAATGGCATGATTTGCTGGTAGCGCTACCAAAACCCCTTTCGCTACCTCTGCCGCTACCAGGTTTTCGCTGATGACAAAGGAGTTAGAGGCAAGGTAGCGGCGGTAGCGATAAAAAGGCATGTTTCCTGAAATAGCCTGGTTTCTGAGCAAAAAGGGGGTTTAATTTGCGTGAGGGAAACGGTGCTCTGCTACTTGCACCGTCTCTCTGCTCAAGGCGACAGCGGCTGTGGCCTTTTCTGGCGTTCCCGGTCGCGCCGGGTTGTGGAGTCGCAGGGCTGCTTCGGTTTGCGCTGGTCGCAATCGCATCGGAAGGGCGCTACAAAGTCAGGTGGTGGTGGTGCGACTGGCACCGACACAAGATCTCTGTCTAGTTCCTGGCGCCCGCCCTCCATGCTCGGAATGCCAACCAGAGACATGAGCATAACTGCGGTAACGCCGAGAATCACAAACCCTGCCTGGCGAGGAATGAAGCGCAGCATCACCGCCACTCCAATGCCCAGCACGATTGCAAGCACGAGAAAGTAGATCAGTGCTGGAATGCCCATGAGATACACAGCCATCATGCCGATAGTGAATAACAGTCCGGGAAACCCTGCCTTGACAGGGATCTTGTGCATGGTGATGCCGGGATGAAACTCGTTGTCAATTCCCATGATCTTCATGTTGTCCTCACTTGGTTGTAGCCATTCAGCGCTCACCGATCATGGCCTTCAATGGACCCCAATAAACCAGATTTTCAACTACCAGTTGCTGTCAGTTTCTTTTGGCTAACGCCGTGGTGGCCAGAGTTCCTCCCAGGCCCATGGTCTCTACGGCAGAAGACGGCACGATCACCATGGAGCCTTTTTCTTTAATAGCTTCGTAGAGCATATTCATGGCGCGCAGATGGAGGGCGATAGGATTTTCGGCGTAGGCGGCGGCGGCCAGCACAAACTTGTCGGAAATCTCCGTCTCCGCTTGGCCCAGAATGATGCGCGCCTGGCGCTCGCGTTCAGCTTGCGCCTGCCGCGACATGGCGTCTTCAAGGGCCTGGGGAATTTTTACATCGCGAATCTCCACCGACTGCACTGTAATTCCCCAGGAAGTGGTTTTCTCGTCCAGGATGCGCTGCAACTCTTTGCCCAAGGTCTCGCGCTCGGTAATCATCTGTGCCAGTTCGTGGCGGCCAATCGATTCCCGCAAGGCTGTCTGAGCGCTGCGCGTGATGGCGTCATTGAAATTCTCGACCTCCAGGATGGCCTTTTCAGCGTTCCAGACCAACCAGAAGACAATGGCATCCACATTTACCGGTACCGTGTCCCGGCTGAGAGCAGACTCGGCAGTAACGCTGGCCACGCGAACGCGCTGGTCAACATACGGGCTGATGGTTTCTATGACCGGTACGATCATGAAGAGTCCCGGCCCGCGCAATCCCACGTACTTGCCCAGCCGCAACAGAGCTACTTTCTCCCACTGCCGTATCACTTTGATCGCAAACAGCAGGTAAAGGCCCACCAAGCCTCCGGCGATCACCGGGACGTTGTTCCGGGTTAAAACTGTAACGATCCCACCCGCGCCAATACAGATGACAAACGCCGCAATGGCAACGCTGTTGAAGGCTGAGGTGTCAACTCT
>DATDGH010001000.1:0-2928 GCA_036522215.1 Candidatus Angelobacter sp.
CGCGCAAACGCAGGTAAGGCAGGGGCTCTCCACGGAGAGTAAAAACGCCGCCTTCAGCATCGCGGAGTGACTCACGGGGCAGTTGCAGGCATTCAACAATGTTTTCCAGAGGGACAACATAGTTCTCTCCTGCGGCACAAACGGTAATGCCATCGACAATGGCAAGCGTCAGCGGCAGGCGAAGATGAATGGTGCTGCCCCGGCCCTCCTGGCTTTCGATGTGGATAACGCCGTGTAGCGCGTCAATGTTGCGACGGACAACGTCCATGCCTACGCCCCGGCCGGAAAGGCCGGTCACTTCCTCGGTGGTGGAGAAGCCGGGCTCAAAAACCAGCGGCAGAACATCCGTGTCCGCGAGTTTTTGCTGGGGCGAGATCATTCCTTTCTTCCTGGCTTTTTCCAGAATTTTTTGCAACTGGAAGCCGGAACCATCATCGCTCACCTGAATTAAAATACTCCCTGACTCGTGGCGTGCGCGCAGCGTGATGACCCCATGTGCGTCCTTTCCGAGTCGCTGCCTGACCTCCGGCGATTCCAGTCCGTGATCGATCGCATTCCGGACCATGTGCATCAGGGCATCTTTGAGGTTCTCAGCAATCCCGGTGTCCACTTCTACGTCGCCGCTCTCGATCACTAAAGTTGCTTTCTTGCCGCTGGCCGCCGCCAGGTCCCGCACCACGCGGTGGAAACGATGAAACAACGGCAGGATGGGCACCATTCGTGCCTTCAACAATTCTTCCTGCAACCCCAGGAAACGGCGCGCAAGCTCCTGTTGGGTTTCTAGGGGCCTCTGTCCGCTCTCGCCAAGCTGCCGCAATGACTGTTCCAGGCGGCTTTGCAGGATGGCGATTTCGCCTGCCAGGTCCATCATGTGATCGAGCTTTTCCACCTTGACTCGCAAAAAGGCGGCGCTCTCCGCTGTGCCATTACGAGGGGCGCCATCACTTGATTTGCATATCTCGGCGGGAGCGACGTGATCTTGTGATCCCAACACTGCGTGCAACTCGCGGAGCGGCTCGCCGCAGCTTTCGGGCAATCCAGTTTCCCCACTCAGGGCCCAGGTAGCCGCCTGACGAAGACCATCAACAGCTTTCAGCAGGGCGGAGCACAGGGAACTGGTCATCCTCACGGAGCTATCGCGCAGGTTGCCCAGCGCGTTTTCAAGCTGGTGTGCATACTGTGCAAGTTGTGGCATCTCCAGTGCGGAAGCATTCCCCTTAATGGTGTGGACGATGCGAAAAACAGTCTGAATCTGTTCCTGGTCTTCGGGGGTGCGCTCCAGGGCGAGCAGCGCTGCCTCCAATTTCTGGAGACCTTCCTCGCATTCAGCTTTGAAGTTCTCCCTGACGGCATTGAAATCAAAGTCCATCATCCGATCTCGTACAGCGTCGCTGTGCCTTCGAACGTGTCAAAGCAGATCTTGCGACCTTTCTTTCCGCCGGTCTTACGATCGGCTAGAGTGATTTGCGGATGGTTGCGGAGCCACTCAAGAGCGACTTCTACATTGCGTGTTCCCAGGTTGCCGCTAAGGCTCTGGAGCGCCTCAAGTACGCTGGCGCCCCCGTAGACGAAAGCATGCATATCAAAGACCGTGGCGCCCAGGCTAAGCATCTCCTGGAGCAGGTTTTCCAGAGCAATGTCCCCGTAACGTGCTGTGGGCTCACCCTCCCGGTTCCACTCCGGCAACAAGTAATGAGTCGCGCCGCCGATGCGAAACCGCGAACTCCACAGGAGCACGGCCACGCACGATCCCACAATGGTGTTGATCTGTCGCGGAGTCTGCGAGACAAGGCTCTGGCCAGGATGCAGATACACCGTTGATGGCTTGCTCTCTGAAAAACATTTCAATTTCAGCGTTTCCGTTCCCAAATTCAGTTTCATATCTGTTCCTTGCCGTTCCGCCGCGATTTTGCCACCAGGAGCTCTCCTGCATAGTGTTCGAGAAACTTCATGATCTCTATATCCATAGGCTCCAGCCGAAGCTTTTGCGGGAGCAGGGAAAAAATCGCCAGCACCGCAACCAGTTTCTGTTTCGCGCGAAGCGGGACACAGGCGGTGAACCCAGAGCCTCCGGAGCGGGGAAAAATAGCTGTTCCACTCTGCCAGACCCTGGCCACCATGCCGTCTTCGCCGGCCGCCTGCAAACACTGTTCTTTGGTAATGCCACAGTACGCAATGATTTCAAATTCGGATTTCTCCGCCGGCATCGTAAACAACGCCATTTGTTCAGAGCCGATCACATTGGCCACGATGTCCTGAATCGCCCGAATTGCATCCTCACGGGTAAGGGCCGCCAGGAGCCGGCCGGAGGCCAGAAGCACGGCCTCCAGCTCATAGCACTGCTGTGTGAGTCCGGCGATTCGCACCTCCGCGTGATGCGAGTTGTTTGTCAGAAGGCGGAGCTTGAGTTCCAATTCCGCCCGTTCGCCCCGGCTGAACTGCAGAGACTCCTCAAGGGTGGAGATCCGGGTCTTCAGGATGAGGTTCTCTTCCAGCGCCTTGAGGAGCTCGTTCTGCTGCGTTTTTCGTCTGTTCACATCGCGTTGCATTTCTTCTACTTCCGTTTCACTTTCCTGCCAGATAACTCTGGACAAGTAAGACCAGCTCCTGAGCGTTCACCGGTTTGGTGATGTAGTCGTTGCACCCGCTCTCAAAGCCGGTTTCCACACACTCCTCTTCGCCCCGGGTGGTAACCAGGATCACGGGAATATGCGCAGTCTTTTTGTTGTCGCGGATCTCGCGACAGGTTTCGAAGCCATTTTTTTTGGGCATGACCACGTCCATCAGGATCAGGTCGGGTGATTCGGCTGCGGCTTTGCGTAGCGCCTCCTCACCGTCGCTGGCCGTAGTCAGCTCGTGGTTGGTGTGCTTGGTGAGGATCATGGTCTGCATCATCAACGCTGTGCTTGAATCATCCACCAGCAGTAT
>DATDGH010001001.1:0-2145 GCA_036522215.1 Candidatus Angelobacter sp.
TCCGCTGATCCTGTCATGCACGGAGGCCGGCTGAGCGGTTGTCTCAATGGTCTCAGGATAGCTGGCGATTCCTGATAAGTCCTGATTCACTGACCATTCCCCCCCCGGTCGTTGGATGGTCGAAACCATCTGAGGGCTCCGTTAACAACCTCTTTCGGCAGATCCCGCCTGCTACCCCAGAGGTGCAGACAGCTCGCCTTCAACGTCTCAAAGATCTCGTGAGCAAACGCCTTCCTTGCGTCCAGGGGGGAGATCATGTCCCAGCGCCACTTGGCTAACGACCAGGCAGAGGCCAGAAGAACCGACATGATCGCACCCAATATCCCGAGCAAAAGACGCGGAGGAAAGGACTTCTTCTCCGGCACCTCCGCATCATCGAGCACCTTGACCGTGGCTGTCTCTTTGGCTTCCTGAACCTTGGCCATTTCATATTGCTGCGTAAGAAGGGTGTAGACGATTTCCTGAGTTTTTGTGCGGTGGTAAAGTTCCGCGTATCGCACACCCAGGAGTGGCAATTGTCGGATGGAAGGATAGAGATCAGTAGGTGACACCTGCGAGCTTGGATTTGAGTTCGTTCCCCCGAGCCTGGCGAGTTGACGCTTGAGCTCTTCGATTCGTGCCTGTAAGGAGCGGACACGAACATTGTTGCTGGTGTAGATTTGTTCCAAGCCCTGAAGCTCCGACTGAGCTGCGATCAACTCCCCCTGCAGCACAGCCGCGCCTTCCACCATAGCCTTACCCTCGTCCGAGATGTCGAGGGTAGCGTTCTTGCTGGAAAACTCACTGAATTCTTTGGCGGCTTGGTCAAGATCCTGTTTGACCTCTTTTAGCCTCGCTTCCAGAAAGACGCGTTCGCGGCGAGCGGAAGAGGTACCAAGTTCACCTACCAGACGGCTCAATTCGTCGATGTAAGCCCGAGCCATCGCAGCCGCCCTTCGCGGGTCCCGATCGGTTACTGTGATCGAGACGATCCCGGTCTTTCGGTCCTCGCTGATGTTGGTTTTACTGGCCAGTTGCTTTCGCGCATTTATACGGTAGCGCGTCTTGTACAAATGCATGAGATCGAATCGGTCAACCAGTCGATCTTGAACCGTGCGGCTGCCGAGAATCGCCGGATACGGCGGTCCAGAGCCCTTAATTCCCAACAGATCCGCGGCAGTACCTCCGAGAGCGGAACCGATGGCTGAACCGCCGCCACCACCGCCACCTCCGCCCATCACAGCCGATATCGCAGAGCCGATGCCCGCGCCCGCTGTATCCGGCTCCGGAGGCATGACCCGAGTGGTGGATTCATATTGCTTGGGCAAGAGAAAAGCTGACAACAATGACAAACACAAACCGATGCCAGCTGCCTTCATCAGGAACTGTCGCGACTCCCACAACAAACGCAGCTTAAAGAGTGTCGGCTTCTCCCCTGGGGGGGAGAGTAACTCCGATTGGCCTGGAGGAGCTTCGACTTCCGCGACGCTGTGCCGGTCAATCGTTGTCAGCATTTCTTCGTCAGGGCTTCTCACAACTTGTCTCTCCCCAACAACCGCAGGCAAGAAGATTGGAGCGACTGCGGCGTCCGGTGCGAACTCACAGGTTCGTAAAACAGACCTCGATCAACTTCTACTCCGAATTGTGGCCGACGCCTCAAATGAGAGAATACCGTCACATTGCTCGGCGGAGCAACATCCGTCGCTATTCTCGGCCGATCAACTCTGTTGCGGGGCACGATTAGCGAGACGCAATACAGAAAAGCTCCACCCCGGTTAGTTGTTCGTAGAACCGGCCCAGAGTTTTCTTGAGCGGCCGTCGACCGTAGCAAGCCGATGCAAGCGAGAAAGACATGTTGGTTAGAAAGTTGTTTGGTCTCTGCGATCTGACCACGAGCAACCGAAAGCCATGTCGTGTCAGCAGGCTTCGGAGTCCGTCGGGAGAGAAGTGAAGATAATGGTTCTGGGGCTGACACCAGACCCAGTGGTCGCCGGTGAGTTTCCTCCACATACAGGAGTAATCAGGCACGCGGATCCAGAGTTGACCGTGGTGATTCAGCAGTCTGTAAACCATGTCAATAGCTTCGTTAGGATCGGGAAAATGTTCCAGTGAATGCCACATGGTAACGACGTCAAAAACCCTAGCAAGGGATGACAGGTCGGGCAC
>DATDGH010001002.1:0-4247 GCA_036522215.1 Candidatus Angelobacter sp.
AGTGAACATGAGGTACATAATCCCAATGGGCCGGTAAATAAGGAATCAAAGGAAGTTGAAGACCGCACGCGGAAAAACGCCCAGGAGAAAGATCCAAAATGAAGATCAGAGAAAGGGTGTTAGTGTCCGTGATTTTGATTCTCTGTTTGGCAACTGTGTCTAATCTGGTCTGTGCAGGCGCGGAAAAGCAAACGAGAAAAGACACTGTGACACTCTGTGAGATTCCTATTCCCTTTGATCTAAAAGAAGCTCAGTTTGTCGTTACATATGGGTTTGTGACAGACACAAAGGGTAAGCCCACAAATATCAAGAAAATTAAGAATGACTTTCTAGGAGACGAGCCGTTCCAGGCTTGTATTTCTGGTTGGTCTCTCCCGTCAATATCTGGTCAAGGGGTCGCGGATTTTTTTGCTAAACCGAATGAGGGCGGGTGGACAGAGATCACTGTCTCAGGTAAAGGCTTCAGCAGATCATTTCACTATTCATCCAAATCGCGCAGAAATGCCGAACAGAAAGACAAAGCGCAATAGATGGAAGTCTCGACTTCTCGTTTCTGCTGTGATAGTCCTGTGGTCCTACACCGACAAAAGCGGAAACACACTACAAAAGAGGGTCAATTGTGATGGATACTTCGGTAGAAGACCGCGTGTGAAGATCGAAGCGATCTCCAGGCGATAGATAGTAATAGGATTTGTCTCCGTGAACCTTGCCGTCATAAATGCCCACGTGACCATCGCCGGTGACCTCCAGCCGGTTCCCTTGTACAATCGCGGCCGCGCCCACATCAATGCCGATCCCCAACACACTAGGATGCGCAACGACGACCGGCGTTAGATCCGGTCGATCGCGCTGGTTCCAGTGGGGCATAACAGTTGAATTGGTCAGCAGTCCGAAGCACATGTGGGTCCCGTCGACACGCAGAGTCTTGCCGCCGGGCGAATCCACGATGGTGAAAACCAATCCAAGCGAGCCCTGGATCGCGGCGCCGGCTGAACTGCCGGCGACGACCCCGCCGCGGGCCAGTAACGCCTTGATTTCAGTCTCCACCCGGGTGCCCAAGTAGGCGTCCCAGAGGTTCGCGTCGTTGCCACCATCGATCCAAACCCCCGTGGCCCGCTTCAGAGGCGCCACGAACTCTGGTGAATCCGCTTGCCTGCGGTCGCGCGTGTGCAGTATGGTCACACGATCGACGCCCATTGTCTTCTGCACGCCGATCCGGAGCCGTTGCAGGTGGTCTGGCGTAACCGCTGCCGAACCGTCGTCGAATTTGTCGTTCCAAGCAGTGGGGATGACCACGATCCTGGCCCCTGAACCGCCAGCCAATTCCACGAACTTGTCTATAACGTCGCTGCGGTTGGTAGCGATCCGACACAAGCGGGAGAGTTCAGGGTCCAGAGGGCGGTGTGGGGAACAGGTCGCGCTGTCAGGCAGCGCCCCCGCGTTCGCGGGGAAGAAGCCCGCCGCGCGGCGAATAAATCCTTCGGCCCGCCCCCCATCTAGTACCAGTGTGCCTCGCGCTGGCCCGGCTGTTGCGGGCGCCTGCGCCAGCACGCGGATCCCGCAAATCGTTGCGAAGAAGATAAGGATGATCGAGGTTCTGCGCATGATCCTCCTCCACTGTGCCGTTTTTGCGACTCTCACTTAGACGAATCCCAGCCGCAACGGTTAGGATGACTGCTCATTGCTTTGCTCGAAAGTCCCCCGTCCCACCGCGAAAACCATCCGGCCAGGCTGCATCGCGGTTCCCGGGTCCGCTGTCTCCCACGCTTCGCAAACAGGGCACCACGGCGACAAGTTGAGGGTCAGAAGATTCAAACGCGGGGTGCCCCAGGTTCCAGTTTTCTTTCTTTACACACCGAGGGCGCTCAAGACGGACTCACCGAACGCTTACAACTTTTTATCACCATCTGCGGGTGCAACCGACTTTGTTTTTTCGTCGTTTCAGTGCGACCCCTCCTCTTGCGCAGAGCTAACCCCACCCACGGAGGTGGGATCAGCCTTTGTTAACTTTACGGGGCTGCACCATTTTTAAAAACGCTCTCAGTGGCGGGGCGCAGAACTGCTTTCAAATCACGCCAGATCAACGTCTAAGATGGACAGGGGTAGCTGTTTGGAACAGGCTTCGCGTGGGGCCGTGATTGCGGCAGCAAATGCGGGCAATATGAAGTGGCCTTTTTCGTTCTTGCGCAACCAATCCGTTCGACGCTGGTGGCCCTGGGTCCTCGCGGGGTGGTCCACCCTGATCCTGATTCAGGTCACGCAAAGCTACACGTTTTCCGTGGAAGTTGGCTTTCCCTGGAACTGGACGTACAGCTTGCGATACGCCGTTGTCGAATTGTTCTTCTGGATCATCATGACCGGCGTGATCGTGCATTGGTCAGAGTCCTACTCCCTGGAGGGAGCTGAGCGCAGAAAAAATTTCGCCGCGTTGCTGGTGCTCACAGGCGCAACACTGCTCATCCATGCCGCGTATCGAGTTCTATTGCACCACGTGATGTACAACGATCCCGTGAGGCGGCCCATCCTGCATCTGTTTACTTTTCAACTCGTCGATATTTCCCTGGCCGACGCTGCGGTATTTTGGGCGATTGTGGGCATTTCGCAGGCCATCCGATCTGCGCAGCGGGCGCAACAGAGAGAACACGAACTGACAAAAGCCCAACTGGAGATGCTGAAAGCACAGTTGCAGCCCCATTTCCTCTTTAACACCCTGAACTCAATCTCCTGGTTAATGCGCAAGGATGTGGAAGCGGCTGATAATGTAATTGCTTCCCTGAGCGCTTTTCTGCGCACAACCCTGACGGTTCCCGGGGCTGAAGAGGTGACGCTCCGAGAAGAGCTACAGGTCCTTAATGTTTATCTTGCGATCGAACAGGCGCGCTTCCAGGGACGGTTGAATATCATTATGAATGTTGATCCAGACACTCTGGGCTGCAAGGTTCCGGGCCTGCTGCTGCAGCCCATGGTGGAGAATGCGGTACGTCACGGAGTCGGCCGCATTCAGGGCGCCGGTCGAGTGGAAATTGGCGCAAGACGCGAGGGCCCTGATTTGCGCCTATGGATTTTAGACAATGGTCCGGGCATGGCAAGGCCAGATGCACAGCGTGAGGGAATCGGAATGTCCAACACTCGCGCCCGGCTGGAGAAATATTATGGTCAAGGGCAGTCCTTGCGTTTTAATGAGCGAGTTGAGGGCGGAGCGAAAGTTGATATCCGACTCCCGTTCAGGGTGAGCAGAGATGGAGAATGGGGATGAAATGCGTGAAATTGCGAACGCTGATTGTTGAGGATGAGCCCCTGGCAAGAGAAAAGATCCGGTCGTTTCTTCAGGACTACTCCGATTTTGAAGTGATTGGAGAATGTGAAAATGGTGAGGAGGCCGGTCAGGCCATCCTTGCGCAAGGACCCCAGGTGGTGTTCCTCGACGTTGAAATACCGGGCAAAAACGGACTCGAATTATTGCACTCTCTGCCGCGAGACAGCCAGCCGGCCATTGTGGTGGTGACTGCATTCGATCAATATGCTGTTCGAGCTTTCGAAGTCGAGGCGGTCGACTATTTGCTGAAACCGTTCAACAAGACACGGTTTGCGCAAGCGATCAAGCGCTTGCGCCAGGATGCCGCGGGCTGCAATCGGGAAAAAGGCGCCGCTTTGAATGGCGATCCTGATGCGAAGCGGAGGAAGACACCAAACTACGAACGATTGAGCTTCAAGTCGGGATCGAAGATCATGGTGGTGCGAAGCACTTGGATCGAATGGATAGAAGCGCAGGGTGACTACGTTATGGTTCACGCGCAGAAGTCGAGCCATTTGGTCCGCGAAACCATGTCTGCGATGGAAAAGAGGCTTGATCCCAGGCGATTTGCGCGCATCCACCGCTCCGTCATCGTTAATCTGGACTGCATTCGGGAGCTTCGCCCACTGTGGAGCGGAGACTATCGCGTCTGCCTGCACAACGGTACCGAACTCACCCTCAGCCGAAACTATCGTTCGGCAGTGCGAGACAACTTGCAAGTTTGAGCTGCCGGCACAGTAGAGCGTGTTTTAAAAATGCTTCCACACCTTCAAGGACACAGCAACGACGACCGGGGGGCTAAAACGCAATCCATAGGAAAGCTATGCCTTTCTACAAGAACCATATTTATCCCCATCTGGTAAGCATGTTGGGAAATCCGAAACCTATCGCGGAAATTCGTCAGCGCATCGTCCGTATGGCGCAAGGAAATGTCCTTGAGATCGGCGTAGGT
>DATDGH010001003.1:0-9584 GCA_036522215.1 Candidatus Angelobacter sp.
GTTCAATGTACATGAGCTGCGTGCCCACGTTACAGACAAGTTCACGCTGGACAAGACGGATCAGAACATTCTCGTTTCCTGCGTGAGCTTTGGCTACAAAGCCGGTGTGCCCAACGATGCCGATCTGGTCTTCGACGTCCGATTTCTTCCCAACCCCCATTTTGTTCCCGCATTCAGGCCTTTCACCGGACGCCATCCGCAAGTGGCCAAATACATCCGCTCATTTCCGCAGACCCAGGAATTCATTGACCGTATTTCTGAGCTGCTGGTCTACCTGATTCCGCATTATGTGCGCGAAGGCAAAAGCTATTTGACCATTGCCTTTGGCTGCACCGGCGGGCAGCATCGCTCCGTGATGATTGCCGAGGATGTGAAGAAACGGCTGGCCAAGGCGGGATACAAAGTGAAAGTCACGCACCGCGACTGCCCTAAATGATCAACAATACTTGATCCTGATGCCTTATGTAACAACCGATTTCGCACCACCTCCGTTAGAATAGGGCCATGCCGCCAGCCGACAGGAGTGACTCATGAAGCAACTGATGAGGTTGCTGAGTTACATCCGTCCGTACTGGTTCCAGTTTTTCTCTTCTGTACTGCTCATGGCCGCGGTTGGCGCTCTTGACGCTTTTCGCCTACTGCTCATCGGACCAATCTTCAGCAGCGTGCTGAACCCTGGCTCGCGAACCGACGCTATTCCGTTGTTGAAGCTCCCCTGGGGAGCGCACAAAGTCATTGATCTTCATCAATTTGTTCCCCGGCATTCGCACAATGTGCTTAACGTTGTGGCCATAGCGCTGGTCGGCGCCACCATCATCAAGGGCATCTGCGATTATCTGGGGACTTATCTTGTAAATTACGCCGGATATGGATTGACCACAGACCTGCGCAACGGTCTTTATAAGAAGGTGCTGGCGCGCTCCATCAGCTTCTTCTCCCGTTATCCCACCGGCACCCTGATTTCTACCATTGTCAACGATGTTGAAAAAGTGCAGTTTGCTCTCTCCACTGTGATGGCGGAGTTTTTGCAGCAGTTCTTCACTTTTCTCTTTATCGCTGTAGTCGTCGTGCTCACGGGCCGCAAGATGGCGTGGGTTCTGCTGTTGTTTATCCCTCTGGTATTTCTTTCTTCCCGCAAGATTGGACGCCGCGTTCGTCAAACCACCCGCAAGGGGCAGGACAAGCTGGCGGAGATTCAGAATATCCTGCATGAGACCATCACCGGTAACCGCATCGTAAAAGCTTTCAGCATGGAGACCTGGGAAAACCTGCGCTTCTTTCAGGCTGCACGCAGGCTGTTTCGGGCCAATCTGCGGTCTGTGCGCGCCCAGGCGCTGAGTTCGCCGCTCATGGACATTCTCGGTGCGGTCGCCATCGCTTTTCTGCTTTGGCTGGGCCGAAACCAGATCAAGCACGGCATGTTCGATGAACCGGGATTCCTGGTCTTCATCATCGCGGTTTTCCGGCTTTACGATCCCATTCGCAAGTTTGCCGTGTTTAACAACAGCTTTCAGCAGGCCCTGGGCGCTTCCTCTGAAATCTTTCGCTTCATGGATGAAGAGGACGAGATCAAACAGTACAAAGGCGCACTGCCATTACCTGCTTTTTGCGACCGGGTGTGCTTCGAGCGAGTCAGCTTTTCTTACGGTGAGAACAACGGCAGTTCCGGGTCCATTCTGCGTGACGTGGATCTGGAAGTGCGGGCTGGAGAAATTGTGGCTGTGGTCGGTTCTAGTGGCGCCGGCAAGAGCACGCTGGTGCAGCTCATTCCGCGTTTCTTTGATGTGACCTCGGGCGCAGTCACCATCGACGGTCACGACATTCGCAATGTCACTCTGGCTTCCCTGCGGGCGCAGGTTGGTATTGTCACCCAGGAAACCATTCTTTTTAATGATACGGTGCGCAACAACATTGCTTACGGCCAGCCGAATGTAGGAGAAGATGCAGTTCTGGCAGCGGCCAAAGCCGCTTTGGCCCATGATTTCATCCAGAAGATGCCGGAAGGTTACAACACCGTCATCGGTGAAAAAGGCGTGCGCCTTTCCGGCGGAGAGCGCCAGCGCATCGCCATCGCCCGGGCGCTGCTGAAGAATGCACCAATCTTGATCCTGGACGAGGCTACCTCCGCGCTGGACAACGAGTCGGAAGCGCTGGTGCAATCCGCGCTGCAGAATCTCATGACCGGCAGGACAGTGTTTGTGATTGCCCACCGGCTGACTACCATCCGGCGCGTGGACCGCATTGTAGTCCTGGAGAACGGCCGCATCTCCGACTCCGGCACCCATGAAGATTTGTTGACCCGGCTCGGAACTTACCGCAAACTGTATGAATTGCAATTTATGGATTTAGATCAGACCGCCGGGGTCGCGGCTCCCGAATCAACCGTAAATAGAT
Organism: Candidatus Angelobacter sp.; assembly: GCA_036522215.1. Taxonomy (GTDB): domain Bacteria; phylum Acidobacteriota; class Terriglobia; order Terriglobales; family Acidobacteriaceae; genus Angelobacter. Next base: position 2,395 of record DATDGH010001003.1, read on the forward strand.
AACTATGGCATTCTTAAATCTGAGGTATCGGGTTGTTTTCTTCCGATGACCCGATGACCCGATGCACCGATGACCCGATTAAAATGTCCATCCGTTCCATGACCGGATTCGCGCAGGTGAAGTCGCTGGCCAAGGACGGCAGTTCGTTCGTCCTGTCCTTGAAGTCCGTGAATCACCGTTTTCTTGACCCGCAGTTGCGCCTGCCTCCGGACATGGACGAATTGGAGGTCAAGATTCGCCGGATGCTCAAGGAACATATGGCCCGCGGCCACGTGGAAGTAACTTTAAGCGTCGAGCAGCGCGCCACGGAAGGATTTGAATTGAATCGCAGCCTGGTGTCCGGCTATGTGGCCGCATTTCGCAAGGCTGCCGCAGAGTTTAGCACTCACGGCGAGCCTGATCTGAACGTGATCTTGCGCATGCCGGGAGTATTGTCGTCGGCCACCTCCTCTGACGGGACTTTTGAATCCGCGGTCCTCGGCAGTCTGCAGGAGGCACTCGCTCGGCTCAACCAGATGAGGGAAGAAGACGGCCGCGGAATGGAAGCCGAGATGCGAAAGCGTTTGCAATCCCTGGCAGAGGCTACGCGGGAAGTCTCCAAACTGCGTGCTGCCGTGAGCCGCGCCTACATGGAAAAGGTTCGGGCACGCATGCAGGAACTGGTGGTCAACGTGGGTGAAGACCGGGTCCTCCAGGAAGCAGCCATCCTGGCCGAGCGCAGTGACGTCCAGGAAGAACTGGTGCGGCTGGAAACCCACATCCAGCATTTCCGCGGTCTCCTCGATGAAGGTGGCGAAGTCGGCAAGAAACTGGACTTCCTTTTGCAAGAGCTGAACCGGGAAGCCAACACGCTGTTGTCCAAGACTTCCGGCATCGCTGGGGACGGTTTGCGTATTACCGAACTGGGCCTGCTCATGAAGGCCGAGATCGAGAAGTGCCGTGAGCAGGTGCAGAACATCGAATGAGCGGAATCCTCTACATCATCTCCGCCCCCTCCGGTTCCGGAAAATCCACGCTGGTGAACGAATTGCGCAAGTTTGTTTCCGGGCTGGAGTTTTCGATTTCCTTTACTACGCGTGCGCCGCGCGGGAGCGAACAGAATGGCCGGGAATATTACTTTATCTCCCGCCAGCAGTTTGAAGAGATGATCAAGCAGGGCGAGTTTCTGGAGTACGCGGATGTTTTCGGCAACTACTACGGGACGGCAAAATCCGTCCTGGAGCACGCGGCCAGGCGTGGCAATGACCTTCTGCTGGATATCGATGTACAGGGTGAGCGTCAGGTCAAACAGAAGATACCCGACGCAGTGAGCATCTTCGTGTTGCCTCCCAGCCGAACGGAACTGGAGTCGCGTCTGCGCAAGCGCAGCCAGAGTGAGCACGTAAATTCGGAGGAGGTGATCCGGCGCCGGCTGGACACCGCCAGAAAAGAGATTGAGAACTATCCCAACTACGACTATATTCTGGTGAACGATCGCCTGGAGCAGTCGGTCGACCGGTTGCAAGCAATCGTACTGGCGCAACGACTCAAACGCTCAGGCAAAGCACTGTCCCCCGTTGAGACGCAATACTTAGAAGCGGCAGAGAAGTCACTGAAGTGTAATATGGAAGGCAAGATCAGGAGTATTCTGGCATCATTCAGTAGCTGACGTGCCCCGGCAGACTGAACCGCCTCCGGTTGAAAGGCCGTGGAACGGATTTTTAAGCCAGCCATGAAAATGCAGGTAAGCGCCGGCGACCCCCACACTGTCGTAAGCTTGCGCATAAACGCATAGAGCGCTCATAATGGCATCATTTTGATGGGTTCATCCCCCGAACCGCAATCGGACTTTGGACTGAGGTAGAAGTCTTATGAAGCTGATGGATGGATTTGACAGCAATTACCGCTATGTCCTGGTGGCCGCCCGGCGTGCCCGCCAGATAGCCGGCGGAGCGCCTCCGCTGGTTGACACCAATGCCCGCAAAGCATGTCGCATTGCGCGCGAAGAAATTGCCGCCGGCAAAGTTCAATACAGTATCAAGGCTGGCGCGGTACCGGAGCCTCCTCCGGAGCCAAAGCCAGAGTCGTAACTAATTTCCAACGTTCAAGGTTGTTCCAGAGCAGCCCACCTGGGTGCGATTCCGCAGACGTGTGCGCCCAGGATCGGGTTGACCTCGCGTGATCGCCTTTCAATTACTAAATGTGCAACTTCCCCTGTACCCTGTTGCCTGTAACCTGTAACCTATATCTATGAAAGTGGCCCTGGGTGTTTCCGGCGGCATTGCCGCCTATAAAGCGGCGGAATTGGTACGGTTGTTGCAGGACCGCAGCGTTCGCGTCCAGGTGGTTATGACTCGCGCTGCCCAGGAGTTTGTGCGTCCCCTTACCTTTGCCGCGCTGAGTGGAGAAAAAGTCATCACAGATTTATTTGGCGAAGGCGCGCAAGACCCGAACATCGAGTCGGCGGTGGAGCACATCGCCGTGGCGCAGTCCATTGACGCGCTTGTGGTAGCTCCGGCCACGGCGGATGTGATTGCCAAATTTGCCAATGGCCTGGCCGATGATTTCCTCTCCACGCTGTTTCTGGCGACCACCGCGCCGGTTGTTGTCGCTCCTGCCATGAACGTCAATATGTGGGAGAATGCCGCTACCCAGGCGAATATTCAAAAGCTGAAAGACCGCGGCTTCCGCGTTGTCGAACCGGATAGCGGGTATCTGGCATGCGGCATGATCGGCCCGGGCCGCCTGGCGGCCAACGAATCTATTGTTCAGGCTGTGATGGAAGCGCTGGGAGCTGCCCAGGACCTGGCCGGCGAAACCGTCTTGATCACCGCCGGACCCACGCAGGAGCCTATTGACCCGGTGCGTTATCTCGGCAACCGCTCCAGCGGCAGGATGGGCTATGCCTTGGCTGAAGCTGCGTTGCGGCGGGGAGCAAAAGTCCTCCTGATTACCGGTCCTACGGCGCTGAAGCCGCCTTCCGCTGCTGAAGTCATTCCGGTGCAGACTGCCGCAGAAATGCGTGACGCTGTTATTTCCAATCTGGAGCACAGCACCGTGGTGATCAAGGCTGCGGCCGTAGCGGATTTTACCGTCAGCAAGGCTGCGCCGCACAAAATCAAACGCGCCGGAACCATGCATCTGGAACTGGAAGCCACTCCGGATATCCTGAAGGAAGTTGCTCAGCGAAAAGGAACGCGAGTGGTGATAGGCTTCGCTGCTGAAACCCAGAACGCGCTGGAAAACGCCCGCAAGAAGCTGCATGCCAAGTCACTGGATGCGATTGTGCTGAATGACGTTTCTCAGCCCGGAATCGGTTTTGATTCCGAGCGCAATGCCGTGACCATCCTTACCGGCGGCGATACCTTTCATGTCCCCGAAACCTCCAAGTGGGAGGTCGCCCACCGCGTCCTGGATGTGGTGGTAAAACTCAAAACAGGAATTGTGCGCAACCAACGTGATTCCTAGCTTATTCCGAATTTTCAAATTACCCGATTACTAATTGCCAATCCTTCAGGCGATAGACGCATTTGCTCTCTCCCAGCCAATCGACAACAGCAAGATTGACCATCGCCCCCAGAATATGCCATCCTTTGCGGCCATGACACCCTTGACCGACCTTTGGTTGCCGACTCTTGTTTCCGCTGCGATCGTCTTTGTAGCCAGTTCCATCCTCCACATGGTCTTGCCCTGGCACCGGAGCGACTATCGCAAGGTCCCCAACGAAGACAAATTCATGGACGTCGTGCGTCCGCTGGCTATTCCCCCGGGCGATTACATGGTGCCGTGTGCGGGAGGCAGGGAAGCCATGCGCTCCCCGGAGTTTATGGAAAAGTTCAAGAAGGGCCCGGTCATAATGATGACTGTTCTTCCCGGCGGATCCATGTCCATGGGAAGGAACCTGATTCTTTGGTTCATCTATCTGATCGTGGTCAGTTTCTTCTCCGCTTATGTGGCTGGAGCTGCGTTGTCTCGCTACGCGGATTATCTTGAGGTCTTTCGTTTCGCTGGTGTGGCCGCGTTCCTCAGCTATTCCGTTGCAATGTGGCCTATGTCTATCTGGTATCGCCGCTCATGGCTTGCTACCCTCAAGGCAACGATTGATGGATTGATCTATGCCGGCCTGACCGCAGGAACCTTCGGATGGCTTTGGCCCAGATGACGCTTCAAAGGAGGTTAATATTTTTTGAGTTGCTCGAAAACGCAACGAACTGGGGCAATATCGTCTCAAGAAGCGTTTAGAATCGTCATTGACTAAGAGCCAGGAACTAGCAGCTCAAACAAGATGCCTCAGAAATTAAATTCCGCGGTCAAGCAACAGCTCGCCGCTCGCGTGGACTATTATCGCGAAATGGGGATCTACGATTTTTACCGGCAGCCTGTGGTTGAAACAGATCAATCGGAAGAACCTGTTATGGTCCAATCCGCTGAGCCGTCACCTTCTATGCCGCGTTCATCACTGCCTGTAATTCAAGACAAGAGCGCGGCGCTCACGGCCATCCGTGAGGACATAGGCGACTGTACGCGCTGCCGTCTGCATAAAGGCCGCAAGAACATTGTGTTCGGTGTGGGCAACATCAATCCCGACATCATGTTTGTGGGCGAAGGTCCGGGCGCCGATGAGGACGAACAGGGCGAACCGTTCGTCGGCCGGGCGGGCCAGCTTCTGAACAACATGATCTCGGCCATGGGTCTGAAGCGGGAGCAGGTTTACATTGCTAATGTGGTGAGATGCCGTCCTCCCGGAAACCGCACACCGGAAAGAGATGAGTGCGATACCTGCGGACCATTTCTCCTGCGCCAGATTGAGGTGATCCAGCCAAAGGTGATTGTTGCCTTGGGCGCGGTCGCCGCCAAATATCTCCTCGCCATCAATGACAGCATGGCCAACCTGCGGGGTCGCTGGTACGACCTGAAGAGCTCCAAACTGGCGGTGACCTACCACCCGGCATATCTGCTGCGCGACCCGCGCCAGAAAAAAGAAGCCTGGAAAGATTTGCAGATGGTGATGAAATACCTGGGCTTGAAGCCATTAGCAAAGGCGCCAGAGTAAAGGCAAGTGCGGCGCAACCAATGTCCCATCCCCTGCGGGCGTTGCGGTATGAGTGAGAGGTGGCTGTGCCTCGACAGGGAAACCAGAGCTAGGGTAAGGTGTAAGACATGAGAATGGAACGTCTGCTTATTTGGTCATTTGTGACAACCATTCTTTTCTCCACACACCTTCCATTTGCCGCTGAAAGTCCCGATCGCACTCTTACCAAATCGAACGTGGACAGTGCCCTCCCATCGGATGTTCAACGGCCCGATTCCCAGCCTGCGCAAGAAATTTTGCCCGCGTCCGGGAAAGATGTCTCGGCTGCAAACTGGAAATCACCGGAGAATGAAGTCAAGATAGGGAGAATGTTTGCCATCGAGGTGGAGCAGAATCAACGATTGGTGCGGGACCCGATTGTCAATGATTACGTGAGTGGGATCGCCCAGAAGCTGGCTCGAGCGTGTGAGGCGCCATTTCCTGTCTCGGTGAAGATTATCGAGAGCGAAGATGTAAATGCCATTGCTCTGCCCGGAGGATTTCTCTTCATCACCTCCGGCCTGGCCAGCACGGCAGAAGACGAGTCTGAGCTGGCGGCGGCCATGGCCCACCAGATGGCCCACTCTTGTGCTCACCAATTCGTCCGCGGAACAACCAGCGAGGAGTTCCAAAAAGCCGCCATACCGGCCATCGTGATTCTTGACGGTTCGAAACTTTTCATGGGACCAACTGGTTCCGTCACTTTTTCTTTGCCGCCGATCAGCCAGAATTTTCCACCAAAGTTTGAAGCCGAGGCCGACAGGCTGGCCGCAGAATATTTGTACGCAGCGGGATACGATCCTGGTGTTTTGCTTGTGCTCTCTGCCCGCCTGGATGCTTTGGAAAAGAAAAACCCGAGTGAATTGTCCCGCGCCTTTGCCAGCCATTTGCAGACACCCAGCCGAATTCGGATGGCCACGAGAAAAGTCAGATCGCTCCCGCGTAAGGACCAGTACATTGTGAATTCCTCGGAATTCGATACGGTGAAGGCGCGTCTACTGATGCTGCTGGCACGCAGGCACCGAAACCAGAATAAGCACGGCAGCGACCGGAGCAATTAAGCAAGCCGCATGTTTCCCGTAACAGATTCTTCTGTGTTCCCTGTAAGCTAGCTCCGACATGAATGTGTACCTCATCGACGGAACCTACGAACTGTTCCGCCACTTTTTCGCTGTGCCTTCTGCAACCGATGTGAATGGCCAGGAGGTCGGCGCTGTGCGCGGCGTTGTGGCTTCGGTCCTGTCCATGATCGAGCGCGGCGCGAGCCATCTTGGAGTGGCCACCGATCACGTTGTGGAGTCCTTCCGCAATGATCTCTATGACGGATATAAAACCAGCGAAGGCGTGCCTCCAGAGTTGCTCTCGCAATTTCCCATTCTGGAAGAAGCGCTACAAGCCTTCGGGGTCCTGGTGTGGCCTGAGGTGTACTTTGAAGCGGACGATGCGCTGGCCTCCGCGGCGGCCAAAGCGGCCCAGGATAAAAAGGTAGAGCAGGTGATCATCTGCACTCCGGACAAGGACCTTAGCCAGTGTGTTGTGGGAACACGAGTAGTCCAACTGGACCGCCGGCGCGATGCCATGCGAGATGAAGCCGGCGTGGTGGCCAAGTTCGGCGTGAAGCCGCAATCGATTCCGGACTACCTGGCTGTGGTCGGTGACGCCGCAGATGGATATCCGGGCGTTCGCGGATGGGGCCCAAAAGCGGCCGCGTCAGCATTTTCACAATACCCACATCTGGAAGACGTGCCCAAAGACTGGCACGACTGGCATCCCTCGATTGGCAGGGCGCGCGGGCTGGCAGAATCGTTGTTCAACTCCTGGAATGATGCTCTCTTATTCCGTACCCTCGCCACGCTGCGGCTGGATGCGCCGGTGTTTACTGATCTGGAGGAGTTGCGCTGGAAAGGCCCTGGTTCAGACGCTGACAAAATGTCCCAGCGCCTGAACTCACCCACTCTGTTCGCGACGGCGAGAAGATTGGAGAAGTCCTCTCAGAGTACGACAGAAAGAAAAATCCACCACGGAGACACGGAACCACGGAGCCACGGAGAAAAATAGGAATGAAAAAGGCCAAAAGCAAAATCAAAAACAAAAACGGAGGACATCTGAGAACACAGAGATGATTGGACTTGTTGACCTG
>DATDGH010001004.1:0-2661 GCA_036522215.1 Candidatus Angelobacter sp.
ATGGCCGACCCGAAGATCTTCGGCAGCGGGATCGCCGGGTCAAGCGGCTTCTATCGCAACTGCGGTACAAAAAGTCCGTCCACCGCTGAGAAGAAGAACTTTGCTCCCCGAGTTGGCTTTGCATGGCGACCAAGTGGAGAAAAAACAGTCGTTCGGGGTGGCTACGGCTTGTTCTGGGATGGTATTGAGGGCCGTGAAATTGACGGCGCAGCATCCTGGTATCCATATAACGCTTCTCTCAACCTATCTCAAACTGCAGGAGAGGCGACCTATCAAAGCACTGACCAACTATTCCCAGTTTTCACGGCTGGTCCAGTCATTCCCGGACCAAGTGGTCAGGACAGCTTCGCGGTGGTGAACATTACTGCGAAGCCGTACCTTCACAATCCGTACGTTCAGCAGTACACCCTTTCAGTCGAGCGCCAATTGGCTAAGAATACTGTCCTCGATGTGAGTTACACGGGAAACAAAGGAATTCACTTGTTAACAAGGAACCAGATCAACCAGGCGTTGGAAGTGAAGGACCCGGCTTTTTGCGCTATCCCGGGAAATGCGACACTCTCCGGCTGCAGCGCCGCGAGTCGTCGCCCCTATTCCAACTTCGGAATCTACATCGACGATCGCTTCATTGGAAATTCAAATTACAACGCCGCAAACGTAAAACTTGAGCGCCGTGGCAACTCAATGGCTCTGACGACTGTGTATTCATGGTCTAAGAGCCTGGACAATAAATCGGCGGCAGCCGGAGTAGGGGCGTCTCAGTTCAACGGCTGGCAAGGGTATTTGGATAACCACAACCCACGTCTGGATTACGGACGCTCCGATTTCGATACCGGTCAGCGGTTCGTTACGAGCTTCATCTATAACCTCCCAATCGGAAGGGGTAAGACCGTCCTGGGTAAGGTGAACAAGGTCGAAAACGCGGTCGTAGGCGGCTGGCAGCCTACAGCGATCTACACTGCCCAGCTTGGATTTCCGATGTCGATCACGTCTCCGGATAGCCTAGGGAACCTCTGATCAAGCGCTTGTTTTGATGGGCAAAGTGACACGACGGCGCAACCTGGGTTTTTCTCGGGGAGGCGGCATTTTCAGCGGTTCGCGGGGGCTTGTGGAAGTCGGTTATCGTCTCTGGCAGGCCGCTTTTCGGCCTGCAGCGACACTACGCCGCTTGAGGGACCAGCCGCTTCCGGTTCACATAGATGTTGACCAGGGCGAAGGCCACCAGATGCCATTGATGATTCTTCGCGATGCCGCGATAGCGGACCTTGGTATAGCCGAAGACGCGCTTCAAGATCCGGAAGGGCCATTCCACCTTGGCACGCACACGCGACTTGGTCCTGTTCTTCCGCTTCTCGTCTTCATCCACTTGACCCTTGCTGTTCTTGACACGCCGATTGGTCATGTCCTGCGCATCGGGCGCCGACGCGTGGATGGCCGCCGATTGACCCTGATATCCGCCGTCGCCCCAGACCTTCTTCTCCTCGCCATGCAGTAAGTCGGGCAGCATATGCTTGTCGTGCACCGAAGCCGCCGAGGTGCAGACCGAGTGCACGATGCCTTCTTTGCTATCCACGCCGATGTGCGCCTTGGCCCCGAAGTAGTATTGGTTTCCCTTCCGGGTCTGATGCATCTCCGGGTCGCGCTCCTTGTTGGCGTTCTTGGTCGAACTGGGTGCCGGAATGATGGTGGCGTCAACGATGGTGCCGGTCGAAATGCGGATGCCGCTGCGATCCAGATAATGGTTCACCGCGTCGAAGATTTGACCGCATAGATCGTTGCTTTCCAGCAGATGGCGGAAGTTCAGGATGGTGGTCTCGTCGGGCACCGCCATGCGGCCAAGATCCACCCCCGCAAAACCACGCAGCACGGGTGATTCATAGAGCGCGTCTTCAGCGCCTGGATCTGACAGATTGAACCAGTGCTGCAAAAAGTAAATCCGCAACATCGTGCCGAGCGCAATGGGGTGGCGGCCCTTGCCCGGCTTGGGATAACAAGGCACGATCAGAGCTTCTAACTCGCTCCAAGGAACTATGGCCTCCATTGCGTTGAGGAACTGCTCACGGCGGCTAACCCGACCATACTTCTCAAAGCTCGGCTGACAGGCAAAAGTTATCTGGCGCATCGCGTTCTCGTTCCACCTACTTCATTAGACGGAACTGGTACGCCTTCGGGACTTGTTCAGAGGCTCCCTAGGTCTGATGGATACCCCGTTTGGTGCGCCGGTCCGCGCGGATCAGATCGCCACACCTAAGCTCATTAAGAGCAGAACAAAGTGGTTCGATACTGCTGCGTTCGCCCCGGAAAAGGTGAACACGTATGGTGACAGCGCCCGCAACGTCGTCCGTATGCCGGGAATCAACAACTGGGACATCGGCCTTCTAAAGAACGTTGCATTTACCGAGCGATTGGGATTGCAATTACGCTTCGAATCGTTCAATACGTTCAACCATCCACAATTCAACCCTGACCCGAGTGTCCCCGCATTTGCAGGCGGGGCGAATACGGTCGGAAACTCTACCAGCAACCAACAGACATTCGGGGTAATCACCGGCGCTGCGCCGGCGAGAATCTTGCAACTTGGCGGAAAGATAAGCTTTTAGGTCGCTCGTCTCGCGGGGACCCGCAACTGCATTTTGGGTCCCCACTTTTGTACTCCGAGAT
>DATDGH010001005.1:0-14034 GCA_036522215.1 Candidatus Angelobacter sp.
ACTACTGATTACTAAATAGTGGTTTCCTCAATAGTGGTTTCCTCACCACACCCGGCACGCGCTCTGGCTCACCATGGGCTGGCCGGGTTTGCAGCCGAAGGCTTTTTGGAATTCCGGCATGTTTTCCACCACGCCATTCACGCGCCACCTTCCCGGCGAGTGCGGGTCCGTGCGGACGCTCTCGCGCAACAGTTCCGGCGTAATGTTTTCACACCATACGCGAGCAAATCCCAGGAAAAAGCGCTGGTCGGGCGTGTAGCCGTCAATGGATTTGGCCGAATCCTTGTTCTGGGCCATGAGATCATGCAGAGCCATCAGCGCGATGCGTGCGCCGCCATTATCGGCGGTGTTTTCACCCAGGGTCAGGCGGCCATTCAGCTTCAGGTCGTCGACAGCGATGAAGCTGCTGTATTCATCGGCCACGCAGCCGGCCCGCTTTTCAAATTCCTCACCATCCTTTGCTGTCCACCAGTCGCGGAGATTGCCTTTAGGGTCGAATTTGCGGCCTTCGTCGTCAAAGCCGTGGGTGAGTTCGTGGCCAATCACCAGGCCGATTCCACCCATGTTGACTGCGTCGTCCATCGAGCGATCAAAAAACGGCGGCTGCAGAATTCCGGCGGGGAAGACGATTTCGTTGTAACTGCCACTGTAATAAGCATTCACCGTAGGCGGAGTCATGCCCCACTCCAGTTTGTCCACCGGCTTGCCGATCTTTTGCAGCTGGCGATTCGATTCAAACCCATTGGCGCGCAATATGTTGCCCAGCAGGTCTCCACGTGTGATCTCCAGTTTGCTGTAATCACGCCACTTATCCGGATAGCCAATCTTATTGCGAATGGCAATCAATTTGATCAGTGCTTCCTTCTTGGTCTGCTCCGTCATCCAAGGCAGATCTGTGATGTCGCGCTTCAGGGATTTCTCCAGCGCGTCCACCATCTTCAACATTCGCTGTTTGCCCTCTACGCCGAAGGTCTCATCCACATAAGGCTGGCCAAGAGCCTCGCCCAGCAGGCCGTCTGTCTGATTCACGCAACGCTTCCACCGGGCCTCCAATTCCTGCTGCCCGCTTAATTTCTGCCGGAATTTGAAATTCTCCTGGACGAAATTGTCTGACAGCCAGGGCGCCGCCCCGTGCAAGACGCGCCACGATAGATAGATTTTCCACTCATCCAGTGGCGTAGTTTCAATCACGCTGCTGACCGATTTGAAGAAATCCGGATTGGCCACATTCAGTTCTTTAAACGCCGGCGCACCGGAAGCCACAAAGTAGCGATCGAGATGAAAGTTCGGCGCCTGCGCTCCGATGGCCGCGATTGTCATCTTGTGGTCAAGGTTCTTGGGATCGCGGCGAAGGGTGCGGTCCATGGCCGCTTTGGCGAGTTCCGTTTCAATCTTCAAAACTGTGGCTGCGTTCCTGGCCGCCAGCTCCGGCGTCTGGCCGATCATGATAAACAGTTGCGTCATGTAATCCACAAAAGCCTTGCGGATGGCAACCGTCGGCTCATCATCTTTCAAGTAGTAATCACGGTCAGGCAAGGTGAGACCACTCTGATCAATCACAGCGTCTGTCATGTCTGCATTGTGCAGGTCCGGCGCGGAGGTGAAATTGAAAATGGGGTCCGGACCAATAAGGGCTTCACGCGCTACCAGCTCCATCATGTCTTGCTTATTCTTAAGGGCAGCGATGCGTTTCAGCTCGGGCTGAAGGGGTTGCACGCCCAGGCGGTTCGCGGTGCTGTCGTCCATACAGGAGGCGTAGAAGTCGCCGATCTTTTGCATCACTGGACTGCGCTTGGGATCGTTGGCGCTTGCCTTCTCCAGGATCCGGCGCAGGATGCTCAGATTGTGCTCATAGACTTCAGAAAAACTTACCCAGTCGGGATAGTCTGGCGGCATGGGATTGTTCTTCAGCCAATTGCCACAAGCGAATTGATAAAAGTCGGTGCAGGGATCCACCGATTTATCGATGTTGGCGATATCGAACTTTGGCGGCGGGTACTGTTTGGTCCCGCTTGCACTGTCCGTTGAAGTGCCGCCAGAAGCCTGGCAAAATGCGGTAGCAACTGCCAACAACACCAGAATGCCTGCTTGCGCAATGCGCCTGATCATGATTTCTGCCTCCATTTACTTGTGCGTTGATTGTATCGAAAAGCGGCCATTGGCCTTAGCCTTGCTATGCCAGAGATGAAGCCTCTTCATAAAAGACGCATGGGAGCAACCAAGGTAAGAGACAAAAGTATTTTTGCGGCGACAATTTCAAGACCCAACGGCTAAGGGCCAAAGGCCGATGGCCGCTTGCTACAATAAAAGTTTCTTCTCGGAGCCAAAACTAGAATGCATCGCTGGTCACAACTTTTTATTCCCACTCTGCGCGAGGCGCCTGCGGACGCCGAGGTCGCCAGCCACAAGTTCCTGGTGCGGGCGGGGTACATCCGCCAGATTGCCGCCGGAATTTATTCCTACCTTTTTCTGGGTGAGCGGGCGTTGCAGCGCATCATGAACCTCGTCCGCAAGGAAATGGATACGATCGGACAGGAATTCTATTTGCCGGCGCTATTGCCGCGCGAACTGTGGGAGGCCAGCGGCCGCTGGTCTGTGATGGGCGACAACATGTTTCGCCTGAAAGATCGCGGAGGCCGGGATCTGTGCCTGGGTATGACGCACGAGGAGGTCATGACGGAGATTGCCCGCAAAGAGCTCCGCAGCTACAAACAGTTGCCCCAGATCTGGTATCAGATTCAGACCAAATTTCGCGACGAGCCCCGGCCCAAATCGGGTCTGATCCGCGTCCGCCAGTTCACCATGAAGGACGCTTATTCGTTTGATATTGATGCAGCAGGCCTGGACGTCTCCTACCAGAAACATTATGACGTGTACCGCCGCATCTTTGACCGCTGCGGCTTGAAATATAACGTTGTGGAAGCGCACTCGGGAGCGATGGGCGGCTCGCAATCGCACGAGTTCATGGTGGAAACGCAGGCGGGCGAAGATGTGGTGGTCAGTTGTCCCAAATGTGGTTATGCCGCCAACCTGGAAAAAGCCACGTCGCAGCTTGCGCCGGTGCAGGACCTGCCCGGTGACGGGGATCCTGAGCTGGTCCACACGCCGGGAATGAAGACCATTGAAGAGGTGGCGAAGTTCCTGGGCGTTTCGCCCATGCAGAAAATCAAGACCCTGGCGATGATGCAACTGGAGGACGATGAAAAAAATCCCGGACAGAAAAAGGCGCGTCCTGTCATTGTCCTGCTTCGCGGCGATCATTCCCTGAACGAAGCCAAGTTTTCTACCGCGCTGGGTGGTAAAGAGTTTCGGACTATGCATCCTGAGGAAATCGAGCAGGTTTTTCGCGCTCCTGCGGGATATCTCGGGCCGGTGAAACTTCCCGCCGCGGGCGCCGCAAACGTGGGCAGCTCCACTCAGAAGCTGCTTTTGGATGCACTGCCACTGCTGCTGGCGGACACAGCACTGCAAGGGCGAAAGAACCTGATTTCCGGCGCCAACAAAGAGGATTATCACCTCAAGAAAGTAACTCCCGGACGGGACTTCCATCCCACAGAATGGATGGACTTGCGCAACGCAGATGCCGGTGAAGGATGCCCCAACTGCGGCAGTCCTCTGGAGATGGGCAAAGCCATGGAGATCGGCCATATCTTCAAGCTAGGCTACAAATATGCGAAATCCATGGGCGCAACCGTTCTCGATAAAGATGGCAAGGAAGTGACTGTAATTATGGGCAGTTACGGCATTGGCGTGGACCGCATTCTGGCGGCCGCAGTGGAGCAGAATAATGATGCAGATGGCTTCTGGCTGCCCCGTGCACTGGCTCCATTTGATGTGGTGGTAACGCCCACAAACGTGAAGGACAGCAACCTCGCACGCGTAGCAGAAGAGATCGCGCAGAAGCTCGAAAGCGGCGGATTTTCCGTCCTGCTGGATGACCGCGACGAGCGCCCCGGAGTGAAGTTTAAAGACGCCGACCTGGTGGGAATCCCTTTTAGAATCAATGTTGGCAAGAAGGTTACGGAAGGTCAGGTCGAAGTGGTTTCTCGCTCGACACGCAAATCCCAGGATGCTAATATCGCCGACATCGACCGCACTTTCAGGCAATTAGTCCAGCCCTGAAGGGCGTGTTCGGGAGTTTAGTTTTTATGGGGAAATTAAAGGCGGCCATCGCCTTGATCATCATTGTTGGAGGAGGTTACGTGGGATGGGAACTCATCCCCCCTTATTTCCACAACTATGAGTTTCAGGACGACCTCGACGACGTTGCGCGCGTTAATTCCTACACTCATAAAACTGATGAAGATATAAAAACACTTGTGATTCAGAAGGCTGACAACCTTGGGATCACCTTGAAACCAGAGTCAATTACGGTTAGCAGAAATCTTGATGGGGTGGGAATCAGTGTTCATTACAGTGTTCATGTGGACCTGATTCTGCATCCAATTGATTTAGACTTCACCGCCAATTCGATAAATAAACGGATATAATTGGCAGAGAAGACAAAACTACTCAGCAGCAACAGGTAACGCTCTGGCCCGGCATGCGTCTGAGAGAATGAGGGCGTGTCCGCCTAACGTGGCCATTAAAATCAAAATACCTCGTGCCGAAGCCTCGGTTGCGAAAGCACCTCGTAAAAAAGGCTTTCGCAATCGTCTGAAGAGTCCCATTGTTCGCGCTGTCCTCGCGGCATTTTTAGTCATGTGCCTCGTGTTGTTCGGCGTCTTTTCCTACTACTACGTCAAATATCAGAAGATCATAGAAAAGAGGATGAGCGGCCAGATCTTTGCCAACACGGCCAAGATCTATGCCCAGCCGCGCAGCCTTCGCACAGGGCAGAAGGCGGATGCGCACGAAATCGCCAACTATCTACGCCACGCCGGCTATACCGAAGAGGGAGAGCAGGGCAAATCAAAGTTCGGCACTTATCGTCTGCTGAACGGCGGAATCCAGATCAAACCGGGCGAGGAGTCTTATTACAACTCCGAAGGCGCATTTGTGCATGTCCAACAGGGCAAAATAGACAAGATTTCCAGCTCCAGCGACTCCGGAGACAGCCTTTCCGCCTACGAGCTTGAGCCCCAGCTTGTCACCGGGCTTTTTGACAGCCAACAGCGGGCCAAGCAACGCATTGTTAAGTATGACGACGTTCCTAAAGTCATGGTGGATGCCGTCACCTCAATTGAGGACCGCCGCTTCTTCACGCACAGCGGCGTGAACTATGGCCGTCTGGTCAAGGCCGCGTGGATAGATTTACGCGAAGGTGGAAACCGCCAGGGCGGCTCTACCATCACCATGCAGGTGGCGCGGCTGTTCTTTCTTTCCCCGGAAAAAAAGCTCACGCGCAAAATGGCTGAACTGCTGATCTCCATCGAGTTGGAACAGCGGTTCTCCAAAAAGCAGATTTTCGAGCTCTATGCCAATGAAGTGCCTATGGGACAGCGTGGCTCCTTCAGCATTGCCGGTTTCGGCGAGGCCGCCAAAGCTTATTTCGGCAAAGACATCAAGGACGTCAACCTTCCTGAAGCCGCCATGCTGGCTGGCATGATCCAGCGCCCCAGTTATCTTGATCCTTATCGCCATCCCGACCATGCCACGGAGCGCCGCAACCTGGTGCTGGACGCCATGGTGGAAACCGGTGACATCACTCGCGAACAGGCTGATCAGGCCAAGGCCGCTCCTTTGAAGCTGGCGCCGCAAAACTTTGAAGCCAGCGATGCGCCCTATTTCGTTGACCTGGTGCGCGAGCAACTTCTGCCCAAATTCGGCGAAGATGAACTGAACGGAGACGGATATCGCGTCTATACGACCCTGGATCCCGGGTTGCAGAAAGCCGCGGCCGACGCTGTGGTTGCAGGACTGAAGGAAGTTGATCAGCAGATCAACCGGCTACGGACCCGCAGAGTGAAGATCGGAAAAGGGAAGTACGAGACTAAAATCCGGCCCGGCCCAATTCCCCAGGTTGCGCTCCTGGCCGTTGATCCTCACACTGGAGACGTCCTGGCGATGGTGGGCGGCCGCAGTTATGGATTCAGCCAGCTCAACCATGCTGTTGCCAAGCGTCCCACGGGCTCTATCTTCAAGCCCTTCGTCTATGCCGCTGCGATGAACAATGGCATCACCGGTGACCAGCCTGTGTTTACGCCCGCAACTCTGGTAGAGGATGAACCGACGGCCTTCGATACCGGCAATAACAACGTCTACACTCCGCGAAATTACCAAGAGAGATATTGGGGACAGGTGCCGGCGCAGTTTGCCCTTGCGCTTTCTTTGAACAACGCAACCGTGAAAGTGGCGGAGATGGTGGGCTATGACAAGGTGGCTAACCTGGCGCGTTCGGCTGGAATTGCTTCCGTACAGCCGACACCGGCCATGGCCCTAGGCGCATACGATGCTTCTCCCATGGAGATGGCCGGGGCGTATACCGTCTTTTCCAACGGAGGCCAGCGCATCACTCCGATCATGGTCAAATCCGTGCGCGATGCCAGCGGCAACGTGATCCAGAACTACGAGCCGCAAAAGACGCAGATACTCGACCCGCGGGTGGCCTACGTGGTCCAGACCATGATGCAGGGAGTGATGAATAACGGAACCGCAGCCGTGGTTCGCGCCCGCGGATTCACCGCACCTGCGGCGGGCAAGACCGGAAGCTCCCACGATGCCTGGTTCGCAGGCTTTACCTCCAACCTGCTGTGCATCGTTTGGGTGGGATATGACGATTACAGCGACATCAAATTGAGCGGCGCTGCTCTGGCTGCCCCCATCTGGACTGAGTTCATGAAGCGGGCAATCGCTTTGCCCAACTACTCTGACGTCAAACCGTTCAGCGCCCCCTCGGGAGTGGTGCAACTCAGCATCGACAAAGTCACCGACCAGATTGCCACGCCGGCCTGTCCAGATGATTATCAAATGGCGTTTATCGAGGGCACGCAGCCCACTCAGACCTGCGAACAAGCCACTGCCGACCACAGGAATTTCTTTCAAAAAGTCTTTGGAATGGAGCCGAAACCTCAACCCCCGGGTCCGGTGTCTAATCCTCAGATAGCGCCGGTTTCTCCCAAACCGTCCCAGGTGGCCGGGAACTCGCAACCATCTGAGCAGCAGAATGGGCAGAACAAGGGCAAGAAAAAAGGTTTTTTTGGACGTATTTTTGGGGCTATAAAGGGAGACAATAGTAAGGACAAACGGCCAGCCCCTTCAGAGACTGGCGACCCACCGCATTAGCCAGGCGGACTTTCCCCAAGGCGCGCGGTTTTGAAGCGCCGTGCGGTGGCGATGGAGGGACTATGAATCGCATAACCCGCACCCTGCTTGCAGTACTGCTTCTGTCTTGCGCTGTTCCTTTCCTCGCGCTGGCGCAAGAGCCACAAGAAACTAACCTCGGGCGTACCCCTGATGTAGCCCCGCCATCTCCGACCAGCAGCGCCGAATCGTTGGAGCTTCGCGGGGACAGCCTGCGTGCCCAGAAGGACTACCTGGACGCGATTGACTTTTACAAGGCTGCCATGCAGAAAAACGATACCGCCATTGTTCACAACAAACTAGGAGTCTCCTGGCTGCAACTTTCCAAATACCCGGAGGCGAGGAAGGAATTCGCGCGCTCCATCAGACTGGATAAGGGATATGCCGAAGGCCATAACAACCTGGGCGTGGTCCTTTACGTGGGACGGCAATACAGTGCGGCAGTAAAGGAGTATCAGCGGGCCATCCATATCAACCCGGACAGCGCCAGTTTTCACAGCAACCTGGGCAGCGCCTACTTCTCCCGCAAAGATTTCGCCAAGGCCACCAGGGAATACGCCAAAGCGATGGAACTGGATCCATCTGTTTTCGATCCCAGCCCTTCCGGCGGCGTCTCCGTCAAGCTGGCGACCCAGGGTGATCGCGCTTACTTCTTTTACATGATTGCCAAAACCTACGGCAGCAAAGGCGATGCTGAACACTGCCGCCTGTATCTGAGCAAGGCGAATGAAGTAGGCTATCCGCGCGTGAAAGATGCGCTGAAAGATGAAGAATTTGCAGGACTGCGCAAGAATCCGGCGTTCGTAGAATTTGTGCGCTCCCTCAAACCGCCTCCGCCTCTGGAGGCGAACAACTAGGGAACAGGTCACAGGCAAGAGGCCACAGGCCACAGGAAACCAAGAGCAACGCCTGGGCGCTTTTGCGCAGTATCACGCAATGAAAAAAAAACAAACCCACCAGTTTCCCTGCCAACAGCGCTCGCGCGCCTAACCGGTGGGTCAGTTTGTTTAATCCCTGTCTGCCGCCCCATGCCCGGGGCAGCAGCAGTCACTTACGTTAGAGGCAGCTTTTCTGAAAAGGTTGGCTAAGGGTTAGTCCTTTAATGAATCGCTTTTTCGACAGCGATCTCTGCCCGGCGCTTTGGTCCTCTTAACAATCGGGTGATCGCACGTGATCGGAAGAAAAACCCGGTCCCTGGATGTGGTAAACGCCTGCAGGTTCTCACGGTTTAAATTAGCTAGTAGTTAGTTGAGGGCGACCAGCGGCTGTTTTGACAAACCAGATCACGGCGATCACCAGATCACGTGCGATCACGGCGATCTCTTCAGCTCCTATCCGAAATGTACTCCGCAATCACCTCATCCAGCTTGCCCTGTGCCTTCAGGACATATTCGACGGCATCGCGGGCGGCGCCCTCACCACCTCGGGAGGGAGTGGTATAGTGGGCAATTTCCAGAACCTGGGGGCGGGCATTAGCCACCGCGATCGCCAGCCCGCAGCGCCGCATAATGGGCAGATCAATTACGTCGTCGCCCACATAGCACACTTGTTCCGGGCGCAGAGTTCCCTCAGAAAGGATCTTGTCCAGCACCTCTGACTTTTTGGCAATGCCCTGAAAAACGTAATCCAGTTTGAGATCGCGGGCCCGCAACGCCACCGTTTCTGAGATTCGCTTGGTCACGATGCCGGCTTTCAACTTGCCCATATGAGCCAGGGTGATGGCCGTGCCATCATGCGCATTGAAGCCCTTGGCCTCAATCATGGTCGGGCTGACGATGCCAAAACCACCGGCTCCGCCGTGCTGTTGCGCGTGAGCGTCCGTACTGAGCGGCCCGGAATGCGGAGCAGGAAACAACCAGATGGTCCCGTCCGTGAGGACGCCATCAACGTCAAACAGGATGAGTTTTATTTTTTGCGCGCGTTCGTGAGACATAATGCAGCTTCTGGCTGCTTAGCTCCTGGCTTCCAGCTCTGTGTTTCCGCTTTGGCGTTCATGACTCCGCAGTTCCCTGGCTGTTTGTGTTGGCCAAGAGCCAAAAGCCAACAGCCCGAGCTAGCAGCTTCTTTACACCATCTGGGTTCCCCACAAATCATGCAAATGGATAATCCCTTCCACTTCACCCGTTCCATTCACAACTACGAGCGAGGTGATTTTTCTCTGCTCCATGATGTTCAAGGCAGCAGCGGCAAACTCGTCGGGATGAATGGTCTTTGGGCTGATGGTCATGCAATCGATGGCAGTCAGGTGCAGAACATCTTTCTGGTGCTCAAGGAGCCGGCGCAAATCGCCATCGCTGATCACGCCCATCAACTTCTTGTTTTCCATAACCGTGGTTATGCCCAATCCTTTGCGCGACATCTCATAAATCACATCCGGCATTTTTGTCTGCGGGGTGACGCAGGGAATGGCGCTGCCGATATGCATAAGCTGAGAAACGCGCGCGAGCTTCTTCCCCAGTTTGCCTCCCGGATGCAGGTTGGCAAAGTCTTCTTCTTTGAACCCACGCTTGTCCGCCAGTGACAGCGCCAGAGCATCGCCCAGCGCGAGCATAGTTGTGGTGGAAGCTGTGGGGGCAAGGCCGAGAGAGCAAGCTTCTTTGTCCACTGAGCAATCCAGAGCCACATCGGCGGCCTGGGCCAGTGTGGACCGCCGCACCTGAGAATTTTTCAGATAGAGATTGTCGCCGGTAATGCTGATTAACTTGATCCCGAAGCGGCGGATGGTAGCCAGTAAATGCAGGATCTCTTCTGTTTCTCCGCTGGAAGAGAGAGCCAGCACTACGTCTCCCTTGACCAGCATTCCCAGATCGCCATGCAGGGCCTCCGCGGGATGAAGATAGAGCGCGGGCGTTCCGGTAGAGCTGAGCGTGGCGGCAATTTTGCGGGCAATAATTCCACTCTTGCCCATGCCCGTGACCACGACGCGTCCGCCGCATGAATGGAGACATTCCACGGCCCGCTCAAAGTCCTGGGCCATAGGCCCGGCAACACGCTCGGCAAGTTCGCGCAGCGCCTCCGCTTCAATACGAACAACATTGGCCCCAATCGATTTCACTGAACACATATTAGCATTCAGCACTCAGTACTCGGCATTCAGCCCGCGGACTTTGTGCTGCTTCTACAGAGCGATCACGGCATGGATGAAGGCAGGGTCGTGGTGGGAGACAGAATGAGAAAGCTGAAAGTCCAAAACCCCTAAAGCCACAGGCCTTTCAGGTGGTGAAATTCCAGGGGAGAATGAAGAATATGCGGCCTGAATGCTGATTGCCGAGTGTTAGATTTCCAGCACCCTATACGGTCTGGCCTGCGAATCCTGCGCCAGCAACAGGGGAAGGGAAACATTATGAACGGGCACGCCGCCTGTGGTCTTGCCTTCAATCTGGCCGTGATGTGCGTGACCATGAACGGCTATCGTCGCTTTATGGCGGTCAATCACCTCCGCCAGGCGGGAGCTACCGAGGAAGGGCCAGATCTCCACCGGCTCGCCGCGAACCGTGTCACAAATAGGGGCATAATGGGTGAGGATCACAGTTTTTTCCGTGCGTAGCATGGCGAGCGCGCGCTCCAACTTCAACGTCTCATCGATGGACGCCTGCACAAAGGCCTTGGTCTCTCTTTCTCCAAAGGCGGTAAGCACTCCGCGGCCAAAACCTCCAATAAAGCCTTTGGTGCCGGCAAATCCTACGCCATCGCGTTCATAACTGCTGCCATCCAGCACCTTGATGCCTTCCGTGGTCATCATCTTCATGAGTTCCTGCTCCTGGCCGCTCTCATAATCATGATTGCCCAGCACAGCCACAATAGGAATGCGAAGGCGCACCAACGCATTGAGCAGTGAATGCATCTCGTCAGGCTTGCCGTAATTGGTAAGGTCGCCGGCAATGACCAGGACATCAGCCTCCTCGCGGACGCGAGTGAAAGGTTCCCGAACGCGGTCGTAAGCCGGAGGACTGAAGTGGAGGTCGGCTGTGGCAGCGATTCTCATGGACTCTTCCGATCAACAAGGATGCTTCGATTTCAAATTACCAACTTCTTCACGAGCACCAGCCCGAATGCCGCGCAAGTGAAAGCAGATTTTCGTGACCGCAGGCATCATGTCCCTACGCCACTCTGGGCGCCTTAGGCAGGATCAACTCCGCTCGTTCCCGGTATTCGTCAATAATGTTGCGCTGACCCCACTCTTTGACGTCGATGGCGAACATCTTTTCGTCAATCAAACTGCCGCGAAAGGGCAGATGCTTGTTGGGATGCTTCAGTTCGATCTTGAAGCGCTGCAGAAGTTCATCCCAGATTTTCTCAGGGACGTACTCGCCGTACGCCGGATAGACATAGTGATAGAGCACCAGGACCCACAGCAGCATTTCCCAATGTTCTCCGATCAGATGAAAGAGCCGGGTCCAGTCGAATTTGCCTTGAGTGCCGTAAATAACGTGGCAAATGTCGGCCCCGTCAAAACGTTCGCGCCGCGTGACGAAAACCTTGGAAGCAATCAGATCCTCCGGCGCCAGCACGCGAATGGGAATGCCAAAAACCTCAGAGCGCACAGCCCGCTTGATCCACGAGTAGTCCACGCGAATCACGCCATTGCTCATGCCCGTGATCAGGTCAACAAAGTGATCACTGCGACGGGCCTTCGCCAGCCATACAGGATCGACGATCTCGGTAACAAAACCTTCAGCTTCCAGCAGCTTGAGCGCCCGTCCAACCTCTTGCGCGGGCATGAACAGGTCCAGGTCCTTGGTGTCGCGCCAGATGCCGGTATGCTCATGCAGGGCAAATGCTCCGGACACCACGCACTGTACTTTGTTGTGCGTCATCAGGCGGAGAACTTCGCGGAAAAGCCTCTCCTGCTCCGCGCAGAATACGGGCGGTTGGGAAGAGCTTACCGGCAGCGGCTTTTCCCGCTCATTCGACATTCACCATTAGATGGCGAATCCAGCTTCCCGTGTTGTTGAACGGGTGTCCAAAATCAGCACTTTTCCCCGGTCACGGATGGGAACTTTCTGACATCCGCCATTCATCAGTGCGAATCAGTTGCGTCCATGTGATCTGCGGTAAGATTTGCTTTGGGGGCATGGTGTGGCTAAACAGGAGACAATCATCGACGTTGAAGGCCGCCAGATTAAGCTCTCCAATCTGGACAAGGTCCTTTATCCCAAAGACGGGTTCACCAAAGGCCAGGTGATCGACTATTTCATTCGCATAGCGCCTGTGCTGCTGCCGCATCTCGCTGGTCGCCCGGTTACCATGAAGCGCTATCCCGAGGGCGTGGAGGGAATGTTCTTCTATGAGAAGAACTGCCCCAAGTACCGGCCGGATTGGGTGAAGACGGCGAAAATATGGAGCGAGGGTAACAAGCGTTTCATGTACTACTGCGTGGTGGACCAACTGCCCACGCTGGTCTGGATGGCCAACCTGGCCGACCTGGAACTGCACACCTCACTCTCGGTTGCGCCGGAGATGGAGCGGCCCACGGTAATCGCCTTTGATCTCGATCCTGGCCCGCCGGCCAACATTGTTCAGTGCTGCCAGGTCGCCCTGTGGGTGAAGGAAATCTTTGAAGAGCTTGGGATGCAGGCTTTTGCCAAGACCTCCGGCTCCAAGGGTCTTCAGGTGTATGTCCCTCTTAACACGGCTGTCACTTACGATGAGACCAAGCCATTTGCCCATGCCATCGCCCGGCTGCTGGAGGACCGCCATCCTGACCGCGTAGTCTCCGATATGAAGAAATCCCTGCGGACCAACAAAGTCTTTGTGGACTGGAGCCAGAACGACATTCATAAGACCACGATTTGTGTTTACTCATTGCGCGCCAGGGAGCAACCAACGGTTTCCACTCCCGTCACCTGGCAGGAGGTGGAGAACTGCCTGAAGAAAGGTGATCCAGAGCATCTGGTTTTTGTTTCCGACCAGACTCTTCAACGCGCGCACGAAATGGGCGACCTTTTCGAGCCGGTGCTGAAGCTTAAACAGAAGCTGCCGAAAATCCAATCGTTGGAAACGCCGGAAGCGGCTGAAGAACACTCGCCCGTCGCCGCCAGGGTCCGATCAGTTCGACGGCGGGGCAAATCAAAAAAGGCGGCTCCTCAGGAGAAGGTAGCTGGAAGAAAAAGATGAATTTGTTTGCTCCCCAGGTATTAACATTACGATACGAAAGGTGCTCTCATGACTCAAACTATGCAGTCCGATCAAGCTAATTTCCTTCTACGTGAAGTTTTTCTGCCGGCCCTGGAGCGCGAACACCCCAAAACGCGCGCGGTCATTGAAGCTATTCCACTTACCAAGGGAGATTACCGTCCCGATCCGGTCTCCAAGACTGCCCTGGAGCTGGCCTGGCACATTGTGGCGGCAGAGAGGCGCTTCCTCGAGGGCATTGCCAACGGAGAGATTGACTTTAATCCCTTCCACCGGCCTGACTCAGTGAAGAACTCAGCCGACATGGGACGCTGGTACGGGGAGATGTTCGAGTCCGTGCTTCCCCGCCTGCAAAAAATGTCCCCAGAGCAGCTGACCAAGACCATGGACTTCCGCGGTATGTTCCAGAGTCCGGCGGTAACATTCTTCCAGCTGGCTTTGAACCATGCGATTCACCATCGCGGGCAACTCTCAGTCTACTTGCGGCCCATGGGCGCCAAGGTACCGGCTATCTACGGAGAAAGCTACGACTCGGCCGAGGCGCGTAAAGCTTCCCAGGCTAAAACCGCCTAGTAGAAAACCACTCAAATAATCCTTTATCCTTCTACCCATGGCAACCGTGGGTAGAAGGGTTGTTGCATCTCCTGCTACACCTTC
>DATDGH010001006.1:0-2635 GCA_036522215.1 Candidatus Angelobacter sp.
ACCCAATTACCAAATCCTAAAAAGGATCGTGACTATAGGGTTCCCTCGCTGCGCTCGGGATAAACTAAAAAAGCAAATCTAGTCGAAGCATCCCTCCACAAACCACTGGTTCTTGATGCGATCGAGATAGATTCGATAGAAGCCCACGCCTTCCGTGGTCTTGAGCGCCACGTCCCATTCGTCACGTGTCCAGGCGGAAGAGGTGTCCCACCAATTTCCGGAACTGCGCCAGGGGCCGGAGGCAGCGAGCACCCGAAGCAATTTTTTACGCAGAGTAATGGAGCAGGGTTTTTCTCCTGCAAGTTCGACAGTTGTCTGCGGCGCAGGCCGAAAGATACGCAGAGAAATCACAGGTGATGGTGAAGGCGGGGAATCTGGTTCTTCGTCCACACCCGAAAATGGCTGGACCGTAAAACTATCCGGCTTGTGTGAATCCAGCACGCGAGGCGATCCCACGCAGGCGATTCCTTTCTCATCGGTATTACCGACTACGCCGCGAATCCGCGCCAGCGTGATCTCAAGCTGCTCGGTTTGCGGTGACGACGGATTAAACAAGCCGCTCTGCGCGAACCTGGGCTTGACAGCCATCGCCTGAACAATGACTTTTTGAATGGGCGCCGGTTGCGGGTTGCTTTCCAGATCGAGATAGACCAGGCGGAAAAGTACTTTGGGGTCCTGAATAGGAAGCGGCAGCTTCCACACCCGCTCGTAAAATTCTTTTTTCTCATTACTATGGAGTTGCCGCGACTCTAACTCCAGCTTAAGCCGCAGCTCATTGGTGGCCAGCGAGCGCGAAGCCAGCCGGACACAAGCCTGCTGAAGAAGACGATTGAGGATGAAGGTGAGTGATTCCAGGGTTTCAACCGGGTCTTCGAACTCGAAGCTTTCAATGAAATCCGATGAGGCTTCAGCAGGCACCAGTGGGCGCCGGGTCTCGCCGCGCGCGATCTTCTGCAAGCGCAAGCCTTCCTGCCCCAGCCGTTCGACTACAGGCACCGGAGGCAGCAGAGCCAGGGCGCGAAAATTGCGAATGCCCCAGCTATCCAGGATTTCCAAAGTGCGCAGCATTTCCGATGTGGTGGAGAGTACGTCCACGGGCAAGGAGGCGAGGCGTTCTGCTTCTTCTCCGGCAGGAACAATGGTGATGCCGTTAAACCCGCGTGCCGCGTAGAACGCCGTATCCGGATTGGCGGCGATGGCAACATTTAAATCAAAACCGAATTCAGCAGCGCGTAGCGCAATTTTCTGGGCAAGGGCTTGCGCGCGGCCAAAAAGTTTTTCTGTTCCGGCAAGGTCAAGGATTACCGTCCCTGGAGCTGTGGATTCGACGCGGGGAGAAAAGCTGGTTGCACAATCCAGCAGGGCCGTCTGCGCAGCGTTCTCATTGGCGGGAGAACGTTTGCGCAGCCAGACCCGGCCGCAGATCTCCACCTGGAGCTTAGTCATATCCATCTCAATGCCCGCCAGCCGCGCGGGTTCATTGGTGGCCATCACGCGAGGCAGGGAAGCGGGTCCCTCCAGAATGGCGATAGGAGATTGCTTCAGGACTTCTCGCTTGTCTTCCGGTTCCAGACGCAGGGCCGCCTGTACGGAAAAATCGGGAGTAAACAGGCAGGCAAACATGGGTCACGCCCACTGCGAATGAACGGAAAAATGCGGTTTTGCTGTTTGTGTTGGTTTTTTTTCGCGTGAACGAAGAACCTCAGCTTGCAGTTGAAATTGCGTCATTAGATTTCCCGACCACACCGCAGGATCGGCTTTCACATGCAACACTAATCCTGCGCAACTGGTGGCATGCGGCTGCTGCGAAATAAAAACCAGGGCCGAGCGCTGCTTTTCCACCACACGGCTGAAGCGGAACCAGGTGGTCAGCGGTACTTTGCGCACCAGTCGCTCAGGGAGACTGCTTAGATCAACCAGCAATAGTCCGAAACCGCCGCTTTGCAGCAGCATGTCAGTAGTTTTGAAGACTTGCTCCATTGGCTTGAGTTGGGATTGATTTTTACCGCAGCGTATCCACAGTAGCCGGGAGAAGTTCACTCCAGCGGTCTGGGCCGAGGATGGGTCGAATGAGTCATTGGCATCCACCAGGGCGCAGAAATATTTTTGTGTAGCCTGGGCCAGCAGGGAAATCATTACCGTGGTCTTGCCGGAAGAGGCCAATCCGCGGCCACAGATTTCCGTCAGGGCGCTGATGGGAATTCCAGACGATACACTATCTATCTGGGGAATTCCTGTGGGCATGCTCCTCTGCTCCGGCCGCTGGTATACGGCAAACGCCGAGGGAATTTTTGCCTCAATGGAGGCGCGGAGAGTAGCTGCGGATGGCATAGCTGTAAGAGTATATTCGCTTTTTATTCGCCCTGGAGTGTATGATTGTGCCGGAAGAGAGGCAGGTTGTCAATCAGTGAATTTGGCGGTTAAAACCATCTATATCCGGCGCTTACGGCAACTTTATTTCTGGTATAGCGTTTATCCTGGGAAGGAAATATTGTCTTTGAGCTCAAGGAGAAAAGATGCTACCTAAAGTTTTCAGCAAAGCTGGCGTGACCGCGATGGCATTGGCTGGATTTTTGTTGCTGGGCAGCGTGGCGCCGGCAAACGCTTACGCGAATTGCGAACAGCGGATCCGCAG
>DATDGH010001007.1:0-1745 GCA_036522215.1 Candidatus Angelobacter sp.
AACAAGCTCATTCAAAGCGCCTGGGTCGCGGTCCGTCAGGACGCGGAACTTAAAGAGTTCTTTGATCATGTGTACGACCTGAATCCGGCGCATTCTAGAGGCCCGAAAGGCCTCCGCAAGCCCTGTTGAAGCCACTTGGAGCATTCTGGCGGTTCCCACGTTAACCTAACTTTTGGTGAGGTAAGCGTGGGATGCGCCGTTCGCCCAGAAATCTTCGAATCGCCTGTGATCATAGGGGTCTGACGCACTTCGGCGGTATCTACTTCCTTCATGAATTTGTGCAAGTGCTGCGGATTCGCCGTTTCCTAACCCAAAACCTCGATTATCCGAGGCGAAACCAGCGCTACAGTTTGTCACAGATGATTCTGGCCTTGGTGTACCCACTAATATTGGGCCTGGATCGCTTGGAGACCGCGTCATTCTTACGTTCCAACGGCACCTTCCAATACCTGACCGGTCTGCCGAGTTTCCCCGATCCGCAGACGTTGCGCCGCTTCTTACTCCACGCTCCTGAGTCGTTCTGGGAGCAAATGCACCGCGTGAATGACCGACTGCTGCAAAATTTCATTCACCTACCCGACCACCGATCCCGCTTGATCTTTGATCTCGACAGCAGTGTGGTCACCGTGTTCGGGCGTCAAGAGAATGCCGAGGTCGGCTACAATCCCCGTTATCGTGGCAAGCGCTCTTACAACCCGCTGTTGTGCATCGAGGCTAACTCCTCGTACTTGTGGGATACCGAACTTCGTCCCGGCAATGCCGGCACTTGGGATGGCAGTGTCGAGTTGCTGGAGACCTGCTTCGTGAATGTACCGCCTGATATCCGAGAGATCCGTGTCCGGGCGGATGCCGGCTTCGGGTTCAATCCGGTCATGGAAGGCCTGGAGGCCAGACCCACACAATACGCAGTGGTGGCCCGCCTGACCCAGGCTGTCAAGCGATTGCTGCCGGGCTTACGATATGAACCTGTCAATCAGCGCTGGGAGATGGCCGAGTTCGAGCATCGTCCTCATGGTTGGCCGCAGGCCCGTCGTTTCGTAGTGGCGCGACGATTCATTCCAGAAGAGGAAGCGCAGACCACGCTCTTCACCCTGGGGCGCTACGTTTATCGGGCCTGGGTGACCAATATGGACCTGACGCCAGCCGGTATCTGGCACTTCTACGACGGGCGCGCTGGCATGGAACCGCGGATCTGCGAATTGCGCGAAGAGTTCGCATTGCGCAAGATCCCCACCGCCTCGTTTGCGGCCAACGCATTATATTTGGAAATCATTCGGCTGGCTTACAACCTGGTCACTGCGTTTCAGCGGAACTGCTTGCAACAATCGTGGCAGACTCTGACGCTTGAAAAATTGCGGCACAAACTGTTCTTGCTGCCTGGCGAACTGACTCGGCCCCAAAACCGCCCCGTCCTGCGACTCAGGGAATCTCTGATGTTACGCGACCTTGTAGGCGACATACTCAGCAAGGTCCACAGGATCAAACCGCTCCAGTCCTAAAATCGTCGTTTTCACGCCGGATTCAGGTATCAGTACGACATCAAGATTGACCACAACTTTTCAGACAGCAATCGCGTCACTGCCCGTTATAGCCGGTACGATAACACCTCAACAAACCCCAATCCGTTCCTGGCTACGTTGGTTAACTACTACCATATCCATCAAGGCGCTGTCTCAGACACCTGGACTATCACTCCGACGACGATATGGACCAACCGCATGAACTTCCACCGCTTTGTGAATACC
>DATDGH010001008.1:0-3593 GCA_036522215.1 Candidatus Angelobacter sp.
GATAGCGCTTACGCCAGCCTGTTCTTTGCTGAATATGACGACCAGCGCCAGATCTTGCGCTACGCCAACTGTGGCCATCTCTCTGCCCTGATGCTGCGCAGCGACAACAGCGTGCTGCGCCTGGATTCCACCTGCACCGTGCTGGGGCTGTTCAAGGAATGGGATTGTTGCATCGCCGAATGCCGCCTCTTCGGTGGTGACACCCTAGCACTCTACAGCGACGGGGTCACCGAATCCTACAATCCGGCAGGAGAAGAATTTGGCGAGGAACGGCTGATCGAAGCTTTGCAGCGGCACCGCGAACTGCCTTCGCAGGATTTGTTAACCGCAATCCTGGGCGCGATCCAGCAATTCAGTCCCGGCGAACAATACGACGACATCACCCTGATCGCCGCCAAATGCACCAATAGCCTGCAGCCAGCTTTGGCGTTTTAATCTCTTACGCCTGGAAATTGCGCCAGAACCCGTAACCGCGTTTCAACCCGCGTCTTTATTGGGTATTTCTGAAGCCTGTAGCCCGTACCAATGCTCAATTTTATATGTTGATGTAAGCTACCAGAACGCCGGCTTGTGGCCTGATCTTTCAATCCGTCCGGAAGGGTCCGCGCGCCGCTGTCATGGCGTGGTTCGAGGCCCTGCAAACGCCTCCGCCAACGAAGTTACCTTCATCGCCCGCTGGAGCTGATCCTGAGTACTCGCGCTCTTGATGGTTATGGTCACCGGCTCTCCGGGAAGGAGATCAAAGTAGTTGTCCGAGGACCGCACATCCAGGTCGGCGAAGGAAATATAGACATTCCGCGCCAGTTCCGGAGAACGCAGAGTGAGCTGATAACTTGGACCGGAGCCGGTTATTGAAGTTTCGATCCTGGGGGCCACGGGCAGTTTCAGATTGTGAGTGACGTCCTGGAATATAAGATTGCGCGATACTCTTCGTCCGCCAACTTCCAGGTCAAACACCAGGAATGTCTGTCGCGGATCACCTTTTTCAAGAGATCAGACTGGTCCAGGAGCAGGTAGGAAGCGCTTGATTGCGCCGGAATCCGGACTTCGCTGGTTTGCTCCATCAGGGTGTGTCCACTGAAATCGAGCATGCGGGAATGGATGACACCCGATATTGGCTGGAGCTTGTCGGAAACCACAAATACGTCAACTTTGTTATCGTGCACATAAGGCGAAATCAGCACATCATCGTAAAAACGGCGGGCATAGTACTGCAGCGCTTTCCAGCGCCCGTAATAATCAATGCTGGACCAGGAGGCCACCGGCCAGCAGTCATTCAACTGCCAATACAGAGACCCCATGATGCGGGGGCGCTGCCGTCGCAGGTGCTCGGCGCCGATTTTGATGATCTCTGCTTGCTGTACCTGGCTCAAATAGACGAATGAGGCGAAGTCCCTGGGCTCACTGTATTCCCGAAGCATATAGGTCAGGATGCGTTCGTTTCCGCCCTTGTTCCTCTGATGGGACTGCATCACTACAGAGCGAATGTCCAGGTCTTCAGCTTTAGCAAAGGACCGGATCGTCCGCATCTCGGGAAAAGATTGGAAGCCAAATTCAGTCATGAAACGTGGGAACTGCTTCAGGTAGTCCTCCTTTGGCGCCTGTGCGTGCCACACGCCCCAGTAGTGCATATCGCCATTGCGGAAGGTATCGGGGGCCCCCTCAAAGTCGGCGCTGGGAGAACTGGGCCAGTAAGGCACCGGGTCGGCGTACTGGTGGACTGCGCTCTTTAGAATATCTGCAAACAAGATTACGTAGTCCTGCCACACGCGTTCGCGGTCGGCAGCGGAAATGGATTCTTTGAATGCCTGCCGTTCGCCCCAATGGTACCAGCCGGTTTCCACTTCGTTGTTGCCGCACCAGATCACGATACTGGGATGGTCGCGCAAACGCTTGATTTGTTCGACTGCTTCCTCACGCACGTTTTGCTGGAAAGGCAGGTCGCCGGGAACCGCATCTCCGCCGAAGGCGAACTCCTGCCACACCAGAATTCCGAGTTCATCACAAATATCATAGAAGTCATCGGATTCGTAATAGCCGCCGCCCCATTCACGCAGCATGTTCATATGGGCGTCGCGCGCCGCTTCCAGGATCTCGCGATGCCTCTGGGGCGTGACCCGCGGGGGAAAACTGTCAAACGGGATTACGTCCGCTCCCTTGGCAAAGACTCGGAGGCCGTTGATTACAAATTCAAAACTCTTTCCCCAATAATCGGGAACCCGACGCAACTCCACGGACCGCAATCCAGTCTTGATGTCGGCCTGGGCCTCGGTTTCTTTGCGCCGCTTGATGGAAACAGCGAAATGATAACGGTCCTGCGCTCCGTATCCCACCGGATACCACAGCCTGGGCGAGGAGATGTGAATGGGAAACGAAATCTGATTCATGCCGGGGTCCAGTTGAACGGTTTGTGACCCGTCCTTGACAGGAGGAGAAGCGATATCGTCGTGGGTGTAGGTAATCGATACCGAGCCGGAATCAGCACTCTCGATTTCGAGTTCCGCATTCAGGCTGGCTGTTTCCGGGCTGATCTTGTTCTGGTGGATATGGAAATGGTCAATCCGCAATGCGTCCCAGGATTGGAGCCGAACCGGCTGCCATATACCTTCCGTGACAAAGCGCGGCCCCCAATCCCACCCGTATTGATACGGCGCTTTGCGGGTATAGGGCGCGGTAGGAATGTCTTTCTCGTTGCCTCCGTTTACGCTGGAGATTGCAGGCAGGATGTAGGGGAGCGATTCGACATAGGGCAGCATGCTCTCGATGGCGGAGTAGAACACGATGCGCAGGGTGTTGGCGCCGGATTTCAAAAACGCCCTGGCCGGAACTCGCCACTGGCGGAACATGTTGTCGGCCTTCAGTATGAGTTGATCGTTCAGAAAGACCTGGGCGAACGTATCCAGCCCTTCGAAAACCAGGTCAACATGCTGGCGGGCCAGGGTTGCGGCATCAACGTCAAAGGTGGTGCGGTATTCCCAGTTCAGGCGGCCTATCCACTGCAATCGCGATTCGTTGTCCTGATCGAACGGCTCCGGGATCAAGTTATTACGCAGGAGATCGGTCTGGATCACGCCCGGAACTTGCGCCGGGCGCCACTGGGTCAACTCAGGCCTGGAGGAATCGCCGGCTACGCGAAATTCCCAACCCGAATTAAGGTTCCGTGAAGCAGGCAAAGCGGCGACAAGCGGCGCTGCCATTGCCGTCATGAACAGCCACCAGCGCAGCAGCAGCATGAAACCTCTTCGACCCCGACCTCCCTGTACACCAATCATGTTTCCTCCAAAGAATATTTACCCACTTAGCAGTCATCCCGGCCACCCGTCCAGCTTTCAGCGGTTTCAAAGAGCAAGGAACTCACAAATCGTCGTCGCGAAGGCCTCCGCCGTTTGTTGGGCAGGACCCCGATGTGAAACGTAACCGATTTTGCGGTCTTTCGTCGAGCTATCCCGGCGAAGTTTTTTCTGATTCCACTTTCATGGCTGACCTAGAAGCTCGCGCAAGCAGTGATAGATCATACTTAGTCCGAGTTAAGAGTTATGTGGGAAATTGTACTGTGGGTGATTTCCACCTATGATGCTGCGACGGAATCTTAT
>DATDGH010001009.1:0-4710 GCA_036522215.1 Candidatus Angelobacter sp.
GGGTTTTATCCAATGCCGGCCCCGTTGGGCTACCTTGATGCTGGCGCTGGCAAACCGAAGATTCCAGACCCGGAGCGCGCACCGCTTATCAAGAAAGCCTTTGAACTTTACGCCACTGGCAAGTACAGCCAAGTGGCCCTCGGCGAAGAGCTCTATCGGCTTGGGCTGCGTAAGAAAAATGGCAAGCGGCTCGATCAAAACACTCTTGGCCGGATTCTCCGCTCCCCTTTCTACATGGGACTGATTCGGATCGAGAAGAATAACGAGACGTATCTTGGACTTCATCAACCGCTCATCTCAAAGAACCTCTTTGAGCAAGTCCAGAGAGTGCTTTCCGGTAATTTCACGGCGGCACGAATCAGGCATGACTTTCCTTTCCGTCAGCTTTTTTGGTGTAAGCTCTGCGGAAGATCGCTTATTCCTGAAAGCCAAAAAGGTCATGTCTATTACCGCTGCCAGAACAAGCATTGCCCGACCAAGGGCATCCGCCAGGAACCGATGGAGCAAGGAATCGTTGAAAAGATTCTTGGCATTGACCTCAGCCCGGAGCAGCATGAATATCTGAAGCAAAAATTTGACGCGTTCCAGCAGAATTGGACGCAGAAATGTCGGCAAGCAATTGAAGCTGAAGAAATGCAGCTTGCCCAAGTCAAAGACCGGCTCAATCGTCTAACTGATGCCTACCTGGACAACGCTGTTGACCATGAAACATTCGAGCAACGCAAAACGGCGCTCCTGATGGAACGCCGTGGCATTGAAGACCGAATTCAAGATTTGAGGAACGGATCGCCTGATTTGCCGAAGAAGCTCAACCGTTTGCTCGAACTGCTAAAGAGTCCGTATTTACAGTATCTTTCTGGTTCTCCCGACGAAAGAAAAGAATTGATTCAAAACGTCTGCTCGAACCGGACTTTAGCTGAAAAAACCCTTGAGATTTCGTATGCTTTGCCGTTCGATCAGGTCGCTTTGTGCTTAAAAAATACTTCTGGTGCCCCGTCTCGCCAAAACGCTCGAATGTGGGACCGCCTCGCTGAATTCCTGTTTCAGTTCTCTCTGACCAGTCGGGGCGCAAAAAGCTGAACCATCTCAAGACAGCATCTCGCTATTGTGCGCAGACAATCTGTGGCAGTCACTTTGATTTGCTTGCACGGTTCCTTATTGATTTTGCGAGAAATAGCGACTTGGGAAGGTTCATTTGTAACTTTGCCAGAAAAGCAGCAAGCTATCAAGGCGTGAAAAGTTGATTAGGAATCAACAAAGTGTGGACTGGCAAGAAGGTCTTATATTTTTTCGACGTATCTATTCCAGCAAGCTTCAAAGTGCCGGTGTACAATGCGGCTTGCTTTGGACGTCAAAGCGGAAATCTTGGTTAAAATGTGACGACAGTGCGAAGCACTGTGAGGAGAATATGCCATGAACATACGTGAAGAGAGGATTCCCATGGCTCGGGTTGTAGAACTGCTGTTCAACGACTCATCAAAGAATTTTGCAGATCTGAAATCGCGCCAATGGACTGCTACCAATCTTAGCGTTGTAGCCATCATGGCGCTTGCCGCCCTCACTCATCAAGATAACGGCACGATCTCACCCAGAACGGCTACCGTGTTTATGTCCTTGATCGTCGTGGGTCACGCCGTAGTATTTGGCAAGTGCCACCAAAACCTAGCTGTCTTTAGGGAACGGCTCAAAAGCTTGGTCAAAGACCACTTTTCCGAGGAGTCGATGAAGCTATTTCCAAATGATGAGAAATTCCAGAGTGTCGTTGCCGACGAGGGCAGGATCACGATCATGCTATTTGCGTTCCCGTTGTTGACATTCGTGTGTGGTCTGCTCGTCGTCTGGTTGTAAGGACGGCCTTGCACATAGACCCGTCCAAGCATATAATTCACGTCCACTTCTTCCCCTAGCCTTTGCTGTGCATGTTCAACGCTGCCCGTCGATTTTTGGGATCTTCTGAAAAATTTTGATGGACGGGCAAAGCCAACTATGCCGAACGCACTTGATTTGTATAGGCGGGGGTACGAGAAGGGCCGCGCGGACAATCTAGCGGACAATGTTGGCGAGGCTGTATTCGGTCTGCTTCGAGATGACCCTAGCGGTTCCTTTGCCGCTGGCTATCGTGATGGTGCCGCGGGGCGAAAGTTCTGCCCTCCTCCTGATGAGAACGAAGACAGCTCAACTCTTCCGTTGCCCGTTGGGTCAACTGCCTCTGAGCTGGAGCGGGCGTGGTATCGGCTTTGCAATTCGAGTGGTTTTATTCCTGACGGAATCGTTAAGCAGTATATTTGTGCACTACAAAGTAGTAGTGAAAGCGGTAGTGTTGCCATAGCTGTTGGACTTAGCAATTTTGCTTCTTACACCTGTCCGCGCTGCGGTGCCTGTGGTTATTTCAAAATCCACTTTTTAGGCCGCCTTTATCATGCCGGCCAATGCGGTTGGGCCGGATACTTGGCACTTGGATCTTACATGGCCTTCCAGTTCCGCCAGATCATTCATAGCGGAGTTCGGTTTGGCGGCAGCATGAAGGCGGATGCCGAAACCAAGGCCGACCGAAGTGGCGGATGGATTTACGGTATTACTGGATTCCTCTTCGCCACCATCTTCCGAGCTGCCGCTACCATAGTACTCGTTCCGATTCACATCATTGTAGCTGTCTGGCAGAAGCACAAAACCACGGCACAAATGGTGTCGCGGATAGCGCAGCTTGCAGTTTTGCTCACCCTCTCCGCTGTCGGGGTTTATGAGATTCGCCAAAACCTATCAGGGTTCCATGGACCACGAGATGTGCAAATTGTTCATCGGCCTAGTCATCTTCCAGCTTCTTCGATTCAACCGTCGCCGGATGCTAATCGAGTGGCCGACGATCAGCACCGCACTGAACTATCGGAAAATATGATCTGGTGGTTGTCTAATAAGGAGCAAGGCGACCAGCAGGCTCTTCAACTTCTCAGTAACGGGGCTGACCCTAACTACCACGGGCGTGAAGGTAGCTGCGACAACCCACTTGGCTTGGCAGTTAAGTTTAGGTATCCAATGACCTTCCATGCGTTGCTACAGAGGGGAGCTGCGGTTAATTACCAGTGCCCAGACGAGCCTTCAGCTTTGGGGTATGCAGTTCAGAATGGCGACCTGACAATGGTGAGGGTGCTGCTGGAAAGAGGCGCGAGCGTGGCTCCTTATATGTCAAACACAGCCGAACAGGCGTTAACCAACGTGCGGGAGCGAATTGAGGATTTGAACAATGGGCGTAATCCGTATGGAGATAAGATGGCAAATCTCCAACAACAGTACAGCAACTGGCAACAAGTCCTAGCGAGTATTGCTCCGCAAACCACTTCGTCGAAACGTTCTGATGTCAGCGACAACTCGCCCCAGACTTCAGACGCCCCAACACGACCGATTGAATTAACTCCGAAATTCGCAAAAGTCGTGTTGTCAACCACCTTTTCTACCCCGGATTACTTGGGTAATTGGACCTACGATGTCTTATCGGGTAATCCCGAGGTTCGTCACACTGAAGAGGGCATTGAGATACATGCTCCGGTTTCTGGAGCGTTGAACCGTTTCATCGCTAAGGCAGCTTCCGCAGGAGATCAAGACGTCACTTTCGTTTTTAACCATCGAGGCTACGGCAGGACATCAGTGGGTCTCTGGTCCTTCGAGCTAAACGATTGGCAAGCATGGGCCGACCTTGACACGAATGATACTCCCTGTCTTTATCTGAATTCGAGAGGTCAACCTGCTGTCTCCTTTTGTCCGAGTGACACATATCTGAATCGCAGCCTACAAGTGCGGATTCAGGCTGAACGCAACGAAGTGACGTTCTACGTGGATCATGCCATAGTGAAAACTTTGCGCTTTTCTGCAAACGGACCCTACGCGGCGGCTTTTGCGGTAGGTAGCGTGCGCTGGAAAAGCGGAGATAACTCACCACATTTCGCAGCGTCGTTGTAAGACAATTCCCTATTCCGTAGTGCTTTTATCCCACAGGGGACAACCTCAGAAAGCGAAGGGCGTCCAAGCGAGCATAAAATTTTGAACAGACTTACGAATGGAACCAAATTACGTGAACGATTCCATGTATTCAAGAATTAAGAGCTGATCCGATTTTCTTTCCAATCAGGAAAAGGATCGCGTGAGCAGTCGCGAAACCTGACAATGAGGTCACGGACAGTAGATCGCCGCGCATAGAGCGACTCAACCAAACCCGATAGCGCCTCCCAGTTGCATTGATACCATTCGGGTGGAATCTCTGAAGCAAGTGTCCAAAGGGTCTGAGAATCGAAGCTTTCTGCCCATGAAAGTGCTGGCTCGAAGGAGTCCCAACCCGTCACACCTCTGTACACCGAGTTCCGGTGAAAGACTCCATGCAGCGGCAGGTCGGGGAAAGTCCATTCCGGTCCGTTAAAGCAATAACCGTAGTCAATGAAAGTCGCGTAGTATTCCCGCTGGTCTGACCGGCGTGTGAATACGGCCTGACGACTATCGCAGTTTCCAAGCCATTTATCGAGGACAGCGATTCGCCAAAAATCCTGTCTGTTTTTGACATACTCAAATTTGGGGTCGGTCAGATGATCGGATATCCGATCTTGCCACAGATCAGCGGCGTAGCGGATTCCTAGCTGTAACCCGCTGGCACACCGAACGTGTCCACTTTCTACTTCGATTCGCAGGCCCGGACTGTCCTCAATGAGCCAATCAGGGACTGCA
>DATDGH010001010.1:0-4242 GCA_036522215.1 Candidatus Angelobacter sp.
GTTTGTAAAACTCCAACTTTAAACTCCTTGACCTCCGGGTTCAGGCTGGCTGCTTCCAGGGCAGTGATCAATGCCGGCCGGGTTTCTATGGGATCGATAATTTTGTCGAGCCAGAGGCGGGCTGCACCATATCGTGGATCGGTTTGATGATCGTATGTTTGTTTTACGGAGTTGTAGAGTTGCTGTTTTTCCTCCTCGGTCAATTTTTTGCCGCCGCGCTCCAGTTGTTTGATCTTGATCTCCACGAGCGTGCCAGCCGCGGAAGCTCCACTCATGACTGCGTAGCGGGCTGAGGGCCAGGCGAAGACAAAACGGGGATCGTAGGCTTTTCCGCACATGGCGTAATGCCCTGCGCCGAAGGAGCCGCCCATGATCACCGTGATCTTGGGCGATACCGCATTGGAAACTGCATTCACCATCTTGGCTCCAGCCTTGATGATGCCGCTCCATTCCGCATCGCGGCCAACCATGAAGCCGTTCACATCATGCAGAAAAATCAAGGGCACAAGGTTCTGGCTGCAATCCATAATGAAGCGCGCAGCTTTATCGGCGCTCTCGGTATAGATCACGCGGCCGAACTCGACGCGCTTTTCTCCGGAATGAGGATCAGTCTGCTGTACGTGCTGCGCCTGGTTGGCCACAATGCCGACGGAAAATCCGCCGATGCGAGCGTATCCGCAGGTTACAGTCTTACCGTACTCCGCTTTGTATTCATTAAAGCGGCTGCCATCCACAACGCGAGCAATAATTTCCTTGACGTCATAGGGTCGCCCAGGATCGGCCTCGAAAATTCCATATATCTCTTCTGCAGCATAGTCCGGCTCTTCGCTCTTGCGGCGGTCGAAGGGAGCCGTGGGTTTGTGGCCCATCCTGCTGGCCAGCGAACGGATGCGTTCGATGCAAAGCTGGTCAGTGGCTTCGCGAAAATCCACCGTGCCGGAAATTTGGGAATGCATGGCGGCCCCGCCCAGCTCATCGGTCGAATATTTTGCTCCAATCGCGGCCTGCACCAGTGCCGGCCCGGCCAGGAAGAGTCCGCTGCCGTCGGTCATCAGGACGGTGTCACACATGACCGGCAGATAAGCACCTCCCGCCACGCACATGCCCATGATGGCGGCGATCTGGGGAATACCCATGGCCGACATGACAGCATTATTGCGAAAGACGCGGCCAAAATCGTCGGTATCGGGAAACACATCTTCCTGCAAGGGAAGAAAGACGCCGGCAGAATCTACCAGATAGATGGTGGGTATGTGATTTTCGATGGCGATATTCTGGGCGCGGAGGACCTTCTTGGCCGTCATGGGAAAGAAGGCGCCGGCTTTGACGGTAGCATCGTTGACAATCAACATGCACAGGCGTCCGCTGACCCGTCCCAGGCCGGTGACGACTCCGGCGGCGGGCGCGCCGCCCCATTCCTCGTACATTTCAAATGCGGTGTAAATGCCGAGCTCAAAAAACTCAGATTCAGGATCGATGAGAAGGTCAATGCGTTCACGAGCCGTAAGCCGCCCCTTGCCATGCTGCGATTCAATGGCCTTTGCGCCGCCACCCTGCCGGATCTGCTCCTCTTCATTGCGAACAGCGGAAACCAACTCCGCCATGCTGCGCATATTTTTTTCAAAGCGCACGGAGGTGGGATCAACTTTGGTCGGAAGTTTATTGAACTCAGCCATGACAGTGGGCAAACCAGTTAGAGTAAATGAGCAGTGGAACGGGGCGCAATGTGAGACAAGTGAGTGATGTAGACTCATCGAGATAGGAGTCAATCAAATGAGCGTTAATGTCGGCGTGCCAGACGATCTATACAGGAAGGCAGCCGAAATAGCCAACGCTCGGCACGTGTCCGTGGATGAAGTCTTTGCGTCAGCATTTGCTGAACAACTGTCCGCATGGGAACGCTTACAGGCGCGAGCCGCGCGTGGCGGCCGCAGGAAATTTCTCGCAGTGCTCGACAAAGTACCGGATGTTGAAGCTGGAGACTCCGACCAGCCCTGAGCACTTATCATTCTCAATAAAAATCACTGCAACTCAGAAAGAATCCGCAGGTGGCGCACACCATCTTGCAGTGCGATTGCTCCATTTGCGTATTGCAATTAGGACAAACCGTGGCTACATCCGAGGACGTTTTATCGGAAGTGCCTTGCGGCTTGGCATGGCGGTAAAGGTCGTCCATCATTCAAATCCCTATCGCTTATCTTAAAGCCTTTTCGGAGTTAGCGTGAAGGTTCTGAGAACCGCACTTGTCCTAACTAGCCAAGGGCTTCGCCCTTGATATCCCTATCCATTGTGAGATTTGGTTTGGGTTTGGGTTTGGGTTTGGGTTTTGATTCTCAATTACCAAATTACCAACTTACTCAATTACCAAATTCTCAGCGAGAACGGGACTGTTTGCATCAACAACGAGTACAAAATTCTCGTAGTGGTTCGCATAACGATCTACGTTTTTTCGCGGACTGCGCCGCGAAAAAAATGGCCCCTGCGGGGCCGCAGAAGTCAAGATTCAGAATAACAGAAAGCAGAAGGGTTGCAGGAACGGACGGAAGTCAGTAGGGTTTTGGCTCTATGGCGGATGGACTGAGTGATCTCTACCAGGATCTTCTTCTGGGCAGCTACGACTGTATCGATCGGATTGTGCTAAACGGCTACTTTCGTCAAGGCCATAGCGCCGGTGGTTTCCGCGTCTGGTGGCAACAGTTGAACGGATCCGATGAGAGTCTGGACAACACCCATCTGATGCGGCTGGCCGGCCGGTTTGGACGGCGGGTTCAGGGCTATGCTCAAGCCCACAAGATTCCCCTCATCCGGGTTCCTGTGGGCGAG
The DNA here is from genome assembly GCA_036522215.1 of Candidatus Angelobacter sp. Classification (GTDB taxonomy): domain Bacteria; phylum Acidobacteriota; class Terriglobia; order Terriglobales; family Acidobacteriaceae; genus Angelobacter. Next base: position 2,824 of record DATDGH010001010.1, read on the forward strand.
CGCAAACATGAGTTGGCCGAAGAATACTTGGCCAAGACCAAAGTTACACAAGGGTTATTCCTGATTTTGGTGGGACGAGCGCAAGCTCCAATATGGAATGTAAGCGGCAAGCATCACTTGGAGCGTAAGAGCCCCATGCCCTACGTCAACCACTACTCCTTCCATATTCTCGATGCGGAGTGGGGGCACATCACCATCAAGATCAGTGGGCATCCCCCGTTTCCCGCGCAAGTGATTCTGAATGGGCATGAATATGTGGCCCGCCAAGCGCGGAAAGCGAACCTGGGCTTTACCAAGGAAGGAAATTGTTTTACATCTATAGCGGACGCCGCAGGCTTGGCCCGGATCGCAGATACCTTGTCAGAACCTTTGACTATAGGGCGGCTGAGCCAAGTCTGTGAGCGTTGGATTTACACCGCGTGTTTGTGCTTCGCTCTCGACTTGGAGGAGCAGAAGCGCAGTGGGTTTCGGTATCAGTATTCCAATTACCAGATCGAATACAGCCGGAATCTAATCTTCGAAGTCGGCAAGCAGATGGACGAAGTATTTCAAGCCCTCATTGACCGTAGTCGTGCTCCCTTGGACATGAAAACAGTCAAGACCATCCTCGGATACCGTCGCCGTCCCACTTTTCGCCGACGCAGAAAGAAATCCGAGGAATGGGAAGTGTCGGTCGAGACACCTACGTATGATCTGACGATCTTTAAGCTGCATTGCCACTTACTGACTCTGAAGGTCTATACCAAAGGCGCACGGACACTTCGCATCGAAGCCACAGCGCACAACACCGCCGCCTTCGATTGTGGGCGATCCTTGGAGAAATTCCCGCAGATCGTAGAACGTCTAAAGGGCATTCTGGAAAGGTTCCTGGCAGTGTTGAGCTGTATCGACGCTTGTTTCATTTCCGATGAGACTTTAGAGCAACTTCCCACACCATCGCAGGTAGGAAAAACCAGGGTCGGAGGAGTCGATTTCAATAAGCTGCGGATGCGCCAGGTCGCAGAAGCCATCTTGGCCCTAGCCGCTTTTCCCCCAGGCTTTACAGCATCCCAATTGGCGTATCGGGTTCGGGCTCTCCGCCAACCTGCGGAAGCCGAATACGGCAGCCGGCAAGCAGCTTACGATCTGAAGAAGCTTCGCGGAAAACAATTCGTCCGCCGCATTTCCAGGAGCCAACGGTACGAAGCTACTCCATCTGGCCTCAAGGCGATGGCCGCTCTGCTCATTTTGCGGGAAAAGATCATCAAGCCTTTATTGGCCGCTGCGCAAGCAACCAGAAAGCGCCGTGCACCCAAAAACCCGACCCCTTTGGACCTCCATTACGAATGCGTCCGTGTCGGAATGCGAGGCCTGTTTCATGAGTTGGGCTTGGCAGCATGAACATCGACAAAAGTTTTGCTATGTTTCTCCCTTAAGGGC
>DATDGH010001011.1:0-13679 GCA_036522215.1 Candidatus Angelobacter sp.
GCTACCGCACATTCAATTACGCGATCATCATCAGGATCTTCCGCAATGACGTGCAGCGTTTGAGTGGGCGCTACAAGCTGAGTAAACGCTCGAAGATCGGCTATTCCTTCCTCCAGCATGTCTTCAGACCAGCGAAATTTATCCTGCAAGACACCGCGAATCTCAGCAAGGATGACCTCCGATATCGCAAGCCGGAACATTCGAGCGCGTGCGGCATTTAGGAATTGAAGGGGAATTCCGGCGAATTGGAGTGCTGAGACGTAGATATTTGAATCTGCCGTGGCGGTTATCACCTAACGGCTCTGGCGGTGCTCTTGACGATATTCTTCAATGAGGCGAGGGACATCAGCGTCCGTTAATCCCAATGAGCGGGCCTGCTGTTCGCCGTAGGCGAGAAGGCGCTGCCAGCGGCGGTCCTTGAGGTAGCGTTCGACCGCCTCACGTACCAGTTCATCGCTGGTGCGTTGCTCCTCATCCGCTGCCGCCTGTAGCTCGGCGAGCAAAGAGGAGGGCATCTTCACCGAGTCGCTATCATCCCTCGTCTTCATAGGGCCAGTGTAAGAGGCATGTTTCCTACTGTCAAACTGCTTGTCAACGTTTGAAATCAGGCATTTTCGCAACCCACAACTCAACCCACAGGAGGTGATGTCTTGTGCGACTTACGCGTATTTTGGCAGTCCCCGCGTGTTTGTAAGTCGTTGTAAAACCTAATGGGGTTACTCTGTCACGGCAGAGGTCGCGAGTTCGAGTCTCGTCGTCCCCGCCATTCATTCCAAAGCAGTTAGGCAGATTTCACTGAAACCTTTAGGGACACAAAAAGGGCACGTTTCGCGTCCCTTTTGCGCCCTTTTTCTAACCTTATTATGGAATCCCGTTCCACTTCTCTTATCGACCCGGCGGGATCTGTTCTTAGGTCGATCCACGGATATATACAATGGCGACGAAGTTCCTCACCAAGGCGCATTACTTCGGCTTTGTCTTGAGAATTGTGGGCCAAGAAGACGTCGAAGGCTCCTTTGCGAACCTGTCCTGCAATTCTGATCGAACAACGTTGTACTGTTGGCGTGCGTCGCTAGATGACGAGAGCCGACATACATCTCGCCTCGATTGATGGTTTGCAATGTTTGAATGGAGACACGGTTGTCTCATATTGGGTCGACACGTAATATTCTCGAAAGTGGACATATAGACAATAACGAAACTGGTTATGTAGATGGATGCGTTCCCTTCGCGCTTATTGGCGCACCTCGGCAGCGGGGTGGCAGTGCCGTTACACAATAAATCCGCTTACAATTGTTTGGCGCCAGGGGAAGTGGGCATGATTCGTCCTGAGATCGGATGTCTTGTTGGTTTGCTTTTGAGCGCTGCGCTGGCTTGGTCACAAGCTGGATCACGGACGGTGCACGGTACAGTGCGCGATCCGCGAGGGTATGTCGTGAGCGGCGCCACCATTAAACTGCAAGGGACTGGATATGAGCATGCGGCGACCAGCGGCACCGATGGCGGGTTCCGCATCGAGGGCGCGCCTCGCGAGCCGTTGACCCTGAGTGTTGATGCCGCCAGATTTGCTAATTTCACTGCTTCGCTGTCTGCCGACAATGACCAGCTCGACGTCGTTCTCCATCCGGCCACGGTGTCCCAGGAGATCAACGTTACCGCCAATCGTGTTGGCACGCCTCTGGGTGACACGGCGGAGAGCGTGGAAGCCCTGTCACGGCAGGAGATAGAGAGCGCCGCAGCCGAATCCGTCGATCAAGTTTTGCGCGAGGTCCCGGGTTTTACCTTGTTCCGGCGCTCTGATAGCCGCACGGCCAATCCTACCTCTCAAGGCGCATCGTTGCGTGGGATTGGCGGCAATGGCGCGAGCCGTTCGGTAGTACTCTTTGATGACATTCCCCTCAACGATCCTTTCGGTGGCTGGGTATATTGGGGACGAATTCCGCGCGAAGACGTGAACTCGATCGAAGTCCTGCGCGGCGGCGGATCCAGCCTATATGGCAGTGACGCCCTGAGCGGGGTGGTAAATGTAACGCCACTGAGAGCGCCTGGCAATCTCATCTCGGCTGAAGTTTCAGGTGGATCGGAATCCACTCCTGACGTTTCTCTAGCAACTTCCTGGTTACTCAAATCCTGGAGCCTGGGCACGACCGGTGAATTCTTTCGCACCGACGGATACATTCTTGTCCCATCCGGCCAGCGTGGAACTGTGGACACGCCGGCCAATTCAATCATGGCGTTGGCAGAGTGACGGTCAGGCGCAAAGTCAACGCAGGAGACCTGTTCCTCACCGGCGATTTTTACAATGAGACCCGTAACAACGGTACCCCGCTCACTACGAACGACACCCAGCTTGGACAACTCAGCGGCGGCCTGAACCTGCTGACTCCGCTGGCCAGCATTCAACTGAGAGGCTACGGCTCCGAGCAGAGCTACAACCAGACGTTTTCGTCGATTGCATTAAACCGCAATAGTGAGACCTTGACCCGTGCCCAGCATGTTCCCGCACAGCAGGCCGGCGGCAGTATGATGATTTCGCGCCAAGCCGGAGACCGCCACTCATTGGTTGGCGGTCTGGACGGACGCTACGTGCGCGGATTCAGCAACGAGACTGCATTCACAGGCTTACTGGCAACATCTTTGGTTGACTCTGGCGGACGACAGCAACGGTTTGGGGCCTTTGTTCAGGATTCCGTCCGCCTGCACTCGCGCGTTCTCCTAACTATCGGCGGACGCTACGATAACTGGGACAACTACCAGGCACACACCAGCACCACGCCTCTGGTCGCTTCAGTCAAGCCTGCCTTCACTACGTTCCCTGACCAGAGCGATCATGCATTTAGTCCCAGAGCAGCGCTATTGATCCGCGCCGGCAGCCGCGTTACCTTGACCGCTTCCGCCTACCGCGCGTTTCGCGCACCTACGCTCAATGAGCTCTATCGCTCTTTCCGCCTGGGCAACGTCCTCACTCTGGCAAACGCGCAGCTCCAGGCGGAACGGCTATCCGGCGCGGAAACAGGAGCGAACTTCTTTCTGGGTAGCACACGCATTCATACCGGCTTCTTCTGGATGGAGCTTTCCGACCCGGTTGCTAATGTCACCTTGAGTACCACACCGGCCCTCATCACGCGTGAGCGGGAAAACCTGGGCCGCACGCGTGCGCGCGGCGTGGAAGCAGACGCGGCCTGGCATTTCCATCGGCTTGATCTTATTGCCGGGTATCAATTTGTTGACGCTGTGGTCACCAGCTTCGCCGTCAGCCCGGGGCTTGTAGGTCTGGAAGTACCGCAAGTGGCGCCGCATCAATTTACCCTCCAGGCGCGTTACAGTATGGCCAGGGGTTGGACGGTGGCGGTGCAAGCCAGGGCCTCCAGCCACCAATTTGACGACGACCAGAATCAATTCCCACTGGATTCTTTTTTTCAGCTTGATGCATATGTTTCCAAGCGGTTGCGTTCGGTAATGGAAGTATTCGCGGCGGTGGAGAACGTGTTCGATTCGCGAATCCAGATCGCCAGAACCCCCACGCTGAATGTGGGTCCGCCCATCTTCGCCCGGGCCGGCGTGAAGCTGCACTGGGAATAAGTGACGTAATTTGGCACATCAATCTGTAATCGGTTTAAGGGTGCTGAATGCTCTTTCATTTTGGTGCCAGTATGAGGTATCTTGGCCGACTGTTGTTTAAGGACCTCCAGCCATGAAATCCCTTCGCCATCTATTTGCCCGTGCTCTGACCGCGTGTTTGGGAATAACCCTTTCCTGGAGCAGCGCCGGGGCCCTGGTTGCGGCAACGCCGCAAAGTAAGTTGACCTCCGGAACCGCGCATGCGTCTGCGACCGAGCCTGCTCCGGCTTCTGCTACCGTAGTCATTCCCGGGCCTCTGCGTTCGTTCCTGCGCATGGCGGGTATCAGCCAGAAAGCTACTCCCGAGGAAGTTCTTCCCCTGTTGGCCGACGTGGTGAAGACCAGGGGATACTCGGGTGGCAAGCCTACTGAGTTTCTCGTCCTGATAAAGCGATATCTCCGGCAAGCCGCGGAGCTGACTGCGATAGCGCAGTCAGACGGCGTAATTCGCGTCTCAAACTGCGATCAGGCAAAGTCGCTGCTGGCCATTCTCGGTTACCAGCTACGCAGCTCCTGCGGACCAGGCACCTCGCTGCAAACCGCCGATCCGGATCGCGCCTTTCTAACCATCGACTCCGGGTTCCCGCTGGCCGACCTGGAGCAAGCTCTTCGGGAAGACAAGCCCTTCGCCCTTCCGTTCCCCTCCTCTCCGTTGCCCGTGATTTACGCCCCCAAGGATTGGAACACGATTGCAGCCGGTCCACAGTCTTCCGACCTGCTGGACTCGCTCTTACTTCACCAGGATCTGGCCCGTCTCTTCAGTGCCATGAGCCGCATGGATGGTGAAACCAGGGCGGCCCTGTACCAGTCGCCTGGGCTGACGAAACTACTTAGCTACTCTCAAGTTCTTGATTTTTACGGCGGGTACCTCGCCATCCGGAGTGGAAGAGTTGTGGTGCCCGGAGGCCCTGGTGCCGAAGCAGCCTGGAGGGAACTGGTGGGCGCCAGCCCGCATTCTCCCGGCGAATTCATTCCGCGCTTGATGGGGAGAGACGCCGGATGGCTGGCTGCGTATTTCGATGCACTGTCCACCGCCAGCCCGGCCCGGCAGGCTTATTTCAGCCAACCCGCCCGGCTGAAAGGCTTTTATCAAGCGTTGCGCGGGCCAGATCCGTCTCCCGGCGCAACTCACGGCGTGTACCGGCCAGATCCCGGTTTGGTGCTGCTTGCAACGCGTCTTCAACTGGAGCCTGATGGCACAGCCCACCTCCCCGGCGACCTGAGCGTTTGGAAGGACGTGATCCAACGCAATGCTGATTCCAGGCGCAGCCGGCGGTGGGCGAGCCGCGCCCGGCGCTGGACCGAGCCTGACCAGCTCATAGAAGCGCTCATTGCGCTCTCTCGGGAACTTGTCAACGATACCTCCCTGCAGGCGTATCTCACCTTGTGTGAAATCGACCGCGCACGTCCAGCGGGTGAACGCCTGACCCCACAAAGCGCACGCTTGCTGGCCGAGAAATTCGCGCGATACGGCGACCAGTATCCCACGTTTTCTGAATTCTCCGGTCTGAACGATGGCTCGGTGGCCAGCTTCTTGAGCGTCGCCGAGGCTTTGGATCGCATTCCAGTGCCTTCCGTGCGCGCCAATGCGATTGGCATCTTTCAGGCAAACGTCAGCCTGTGGCAGATTCTGGCCCGCCAGGGCGAGATCCGCAGGGAAGACTGGAACGAATCGTGGCATCGGGTGGTGAGCCCCTTTTCCCGAATCGTTTCCTCGGTCCAGCTTTTCGATGCCGGCCGGGTTTCGATGAGCGAGCTGTGGCGAGCGGCGACGGGGAGAACCAATCTTACCCAGGATGAAGTCGTTGCCTTGCTGGCCGGCCCAGCCCAAACCAGTCCTGAAGGCCGTCAGGTGCGCTCAGAACTGGCGGCAAGGATACAGTCCGTGCTGAATGCCCAACGCCTGGTCTCGCTGGACACGTTGCTCACACTGGGAGAAGGCCTCATAGAAATGTCGAAGGGCAGTGCGGTCGGCGACACGCTGATTCCGCTGGCGGCCGAGTTGCGGGAGTTCGAGATGCCACGCCCTATCTTCAGCGCCTCCCAGAAATTCGAATTTCAGCATGGACATTCGGACATCAGCCACACCACCCTGCAAACCCGTACCAATCTGGCAAGCATCATCAAATCGGGTACTCCCCAGGAGTTAGCCAGCGCGCGTGGCCGTCTTGCTCCCTTTCTCAGAGACACGCTGGTCGGACTGAACTACGCATATTACGAGCCGCCAGGGGCGCAGATGCTGCTCAACAGTGCGATCTTCGTTCGTTCTCACGACTACTCTGGGCGGCTGACGGAGGAAACGCACCCGTGGAAGACCCCGGAGTTGATTAATCTTGGGGTAACGGCTGGTGGCGGAACGCATCTGGCGGGCTCGCTCGCCGATTTGCCCTATGCTCTCGCGGTTGTGGAACAGGACTTCATTGTTCCTGAGCACGTCCAGGCGCTGATCTGGCAGGATCTGGTGCCGAGCCTTTTGACCAACGCCGTGGTACCGCGTTGGTGGGGAGTGACGCGGAATGAGTTGCACGCCGTGGCTCTTTATCAACGCGCCGGAGAAGCTCTCCTGACGGCTGCGGCACAGAATGAGGAGGTGCGGCAAAGAGTGGGGGATATTCTTTCCCAGCGCATGCCGCCACAAAGATCCGAGAGAGTGGAGAATCTCCTGAGCTCGGGACAGGCAGAGCGAGCGCTTGACGCAGTGATGCCGGCTGAATCTTTCTTCCTCGCGCACGAATTTCTGCGGATGTTTCCTGACGACATCCGTTATCTGGGTGCGCCGGGACCGGAGTTGAGTGCTCTCATCCGTCTTTATCCCGACGAAGTGAGCTGGGAGCGTCTGTCCAGGGATTTTGGCGCGTCGCATCCCGCGCTGGCCCACACGTATGGGCGCGCCTTCACGGATGGAAGATTTCTTCCCACTTTTCGAAACTACTCCAGCCGCCTCATGGCCGAATCCTGGGAATCAAACAATCTCTACTGGGCGCGATTGGCGGACGAGCTTGGATATCCGCCGGTGATGCTGAACCGGCTCGCACCAGAGCTGACGCACCGTATGATCGAAAAACTTTTTGCCACAACGTTGGAAGATTGGCAGGCGCTTTCCCGCGCGATGCGCGAAACGGGCGAAGAATTCCGCCTGGGTAAAATTGCCTCGCTGCGGTTGACTGGCGCTGATTCCCGTCCCTGAGGAGACTATGACGAAACGATGCCTTGTGATTTGCGGGATTGCCGGGGTCCTGGCGCTGGCGGGGATGCCGTCGCACGCCCAGGAAGACCAATCGAATAAGCCGGTGGTTCACGTGGACGTCAACCTGGTGCTGTTGAATGTGGCGATCACTGACAACCGGGGCCATTACGTCACCGGCTTGCGTCCTTCTGACTTTGCGGTTTTTGAAGATGCCATTCCGCAAAAACTGGCTACGTTCGGTGAAGGAGATGCTCCGCAGCGAGCCGTGGACCCCACGCTGGAGGGCAAGCTGGTGGGGACCACAGAACCGGCGGAGCACTCGGAATCTGTCCTGGCGGGCGCGAACGTGTTTATCCTTTTTGATACCAGTAACTACATGTACCGCAACTTTGCCATTGCCCAGGACGCGATTGCCGAATTTGCCAGGTCGCTCGACAGCCCGGAGCGGCTGGCCTTTTATTCCTACAGCCGCGATCTCTACAGAGCTGCCTTGCTTACGAATGATCGGACGCAAATTTTACGTGGAGTACGCGCCACCGTGGCGGGCGACAATCCGGCGCTGTATAACGCGTTGCTGCTCACGCTCAAAGATGCAGGCCAGTATTCCGGCAGAAAGGTTGTGGTGGTGTTCTCCAACGGCCCAGACACGGCCAGCATGGTGGCGCCGGAAGATATCAGTGAGATGGCCCAGTCAGAAGGGATTCCGATCTATGTAATCAGCACCAACGAAGCCAAACAAGATCCGATTTCGGCTACAGTGTTTCAGCGCATGACTCGAGCCACCGGCGGCGAAGTCTACTTTGCCAAGAGTTGGCGGAGGCAGCAACAAGCCTTTGCTTCCATCCGCGAAGACATCGGTCACCTCTATTCGCTTAGCTACTACCCCAAAAATAATCAAAACCGTGGTTGGAGAGCCATCGAAGTAAAACTGACCGGGTCGGCGGCGAAAAAGTATCACGTGCGCACGCGCAGCGGCTATCGGCCCAGGCTTGCGCGGATTATCGCGCCGACACCTTGAAGCCGGTGCGGTACTCCGGTCATCCTTAAACGTAGATTCCTGGCGCTTCGTGCCCGATTTTCTGCACATACTCGACATACGAACCAGGGTATACGTGCGGGCTGCGCTCGGTTCCGCTCTCTCCACCCAGTTCCAGGACGCGTGAACCCAGCCCGCGCAAGAACATGCGATCGTGCGACACAAAAATCATGGTGCCTTCAAACTCCTTAAGCGCTTCTACGAGCATTTCTTTGGTTGCCAGGTCCAGGTGGTTGGTGGGTTCGTCCAGCACCAGAAAGTTGGGCGGGTTATAGAGCATCAGCGCGATCACTAACCGCGACTTTTCCCCGCCGGAAAGAGCGCGGACCTTCTTGTCAACATCATCTCCGGAAAACTGAAAAGCACCTGCCAAAGTGCGCAATGCCCCCAGACCGTCGTGAGGGAACTCTCTCTGCAGTTGCTCGATGATGGTCAGATCAGGATCAAGCACGTCCAGAGACTGCTGCGCGAAATACCCCATGGTCAGGCTCGCTCCCAGACGAACTGTTCCAGCGTCGGGCCGGGCAGCTCCGGCAATCATCTTGAGCAGAGTGGTCTTGCCAGCGCCGTTCCTCCCCATTACTGCCCAGCGCTCGCCGCGCCGGATGGTGAGGTTGAACCCGTCATAGAGCACGCGCGGGCCATAACTCTTGTGCAGGTCCTCCAACACGGCTACCTGCTCACCGGAACGCGGCGGAGTGCGAAATTCAAAGTTTACGATCTGGCGTTTCCTGGGCAGTTCAATTTTCTCGATCTTGTCCAGCGCCTTAATCCGGCTCTGAACCTGTGCCGCCTTGGCGGCGTGCGTGCGGAAGCGGTCAATGAAGCGCTGCTCCTTGGCCAACATGGACTGCTGCCGGGCGAAGGCAGCCTGCTGATTGGCTGCGCGAATGTCGCGTTCCCGCTCGTAGAAATCGTAGTTGCCGGAATAGGCGATGATCTCACCGCCCTCGATCTCCGCGATCCTGGATACGAGCCGGTTCATAAATTCGCGGTCATGAGATGTCATCAGCAGAGCGCCCGGAAAGGACTTAAGGAACTGCTCCAGCCAGATGATCGACTCCAGATCAAGGTGATTGGTAGGCTCGTCCATCAACAGAACGTCGGGGCGACCCAAAAGCACACGGGCCAGCGCAACCCGCATCTTCCAACCGCCGGAGAGCGCTCCCACATCGCCCTCAATCTGGTCATCTTTAAAGCCCAGACCGTGGAGCACTACTCGGGCCTGCGCTTCAAGGGCATAGCCACCAAGATGCTCGTATTCTTCCTGGACTTCCCCAAAGCGCTCGATCACAAGCTCCATCTCTTGCGCTCTATCTGGATCTGCCATGGCATGCTGCAAGGCTTCCAGTTCGTGGTGGAGATCGCCCACGCGCCCGCTGCCGGCGATGGCTTCATCCAATACAGATCGTCCTTCCATCTCTTCCACATCCTGGCGGAAGTAACCAATCGTCAGCCGTCTGGGTACGGAGACCTCGCCCTCATCCGGAGTTTCCTCTCCCACCACCATGCGAAATAGAGTTGTCTTACCCGCTCCATTCGGCCCCACCAGGCCTACCTTCTCTCCGGGGTTGAGTTGAAAGGAAGCGTCAACGAAAACCAACTGTTTGCCGTATTGCTTGTGGATATTGGAAAAAGAGATCATTCCTAATCCAAGCTAACAGAAAGGGCACGGAAACGGTTTTTAGCCGTGGCCTCTATGTTCATTGTCAATCAAGTTGTGTTTTCCATGTATGCTGGATAGCACAAAATGAACGACCCTATTCGCTTGCGACCATTGCATCGGCCAGCTCCCCCTGTCATCCAGCCTCGGCGGCGCTTTCGCTGGTTGTTGCTCATTATCATCGTGCTGGCAATCATCTTTGGCAGCCGAACCGCGGTGTCCTACTACGTCAGCGCGCTGTGGTTTTCGTCTCTTGGCTACGGAGAGGTGTTCTGGAAATCGTTGAGTGCTCAGTGGCTGGTATTTACGATTTTCACCGGAGCAACGTTTCTCATTTTGTACCTCTCGTTTCTGGCGTTGAAACGTACGCACTCCGCGGATTTTCCGGGCACGCGCACGATTTTCGTGGGAGGGCAACCGATAAACCTGCCGATCGGCCGCATACTGCGTCTGGTCACGCTGGGTGGCGCGCTCTTTATCGCGGTGGCGTCGGGCGCATTCATGACAGCGAATTGGGCGACCCTGGCGCTCTACTGGTACGCACCACCTTCAGCCGGCGGCGCTGCGGATCCGATCTTTGGCAAAACGCTGAACTTTTACCTGTTCTCTCTGCCGGCATGGCAGCTTATCTCCGGCTGGCTGATGTTCCTGGTTGTGATTATCTGCGTGGTCGCCGTGTTGTTCCTGCTCATCAGCGGCGGCGTCCGTGCCCTGAGTGGACCTCGCGACAGCTTCTTTGCATCGATCTGGCGCGGGCTTTCTATTCCGTTCGCGTTTCTGTTGCTGCTTATCGCGCTACGCGTATATCTCGGCCGCTTTGACCAACTATTTGAAGGTCATACCATCTTCAGCGGCGTCACCTATACTGACGCCCACGTCACTCTACCCGGACAGCTCTTTATCTGTGCCACGCTCATCCTGGGCGCAGGAATCGCAGCCACAAATGCCTTCTGGGCGCCACGCGGACGTCGTCTGGTAGCAGCTATCGCTCCGGCCCTGGTTTGCTATCTCGTGGTCCAGATATTCGGCTGGTATGTGAACGCTTTCGAGGTCAAACCGAACGAGCTGGTTCGTGAGCAACCCTATATCACGAACAACATCAAGCTCACGCGACAGGCCTATGATCTGGACCGGGTTGCGCAGCGAGAGTTTCCCGCTGAAACCACCATCGAGGCGGTGGACCCGGCGAACAATCAGGCCACCATCCAGAATATCCGGCTGTGGGACTGGCGGGCCTTGCAGGATACGCTGCGTCAGATCCAGGAAATCCGCACCTATTACGACTTTCCCGACATTGATATCGATCGTTACGACCTGGACGGGGTCACGCGCGAGGTGATGCTGGCAGCGCGCGAACTGAACGTGGAGAAACTTCCGGAGAGCAGCCGGAACTGGATCAACGAGAAGCTCATCTACACTCACGGCTACGGCATCACCATGAATCCAGTGAATGGATTTACGCCAGAGGGGCTGCCAACACTGAATCTGAGCAACATGCCGGTGCAAAGCACCGTGCGCAATATTTCTGTAACACGTCCGGAGATTTATTTTGGAGAGCAGACCAACACCGATGTGTATGTGAAGACGCGGCAGCAGGAATTCAATTACCCGCAGGGCCAGAGCAACAGCTTTACCTCTTACGAGGGCACCGGCGGCATCGTCCTTGGGGGCTTTCTGCGGCGCATTCTCATTGCCATCGACCGCGGTGATCTGGGGAAGCTGCCCTTCAGTGATGATGTGACCCCGCAGAGCCGGTTGCTGATGCTGCGCAATATCAGGGACCGGGTGAAGGCCCTGGCGCCGTTTCTTACTTTCGATAAGGACCCCTACATGGTGATCGATGAAGCCGGCCGCTTATCGTGGATCATGGATGGATTCACTACGTCCGACAGCTATCCTTACTCGAGCCATTACTCTCTCAACGGGGAGACCATTAACTACCTGCGAAACAGCATCAAGGTGGTGATCGACGCCTACGATGGCACCACCACATTTTACGTTTTCGAGAAAGGCGACCCGATTATCGCGGCCTATCGGCGGCTGTTTCCAGCCCTGTTCAAGGATGCAGATGCAATGCCCCCGGGGCTGCGCAAACACGTGCGCTATCCCGAGTTGTTGCTCAAACTGCAGGCTGAGGTTTACGGCCTTTATCACATGACGGATCCAGGGGTGTTTTACAACCGCGAGGACCTGTGGACCGTAGGCAGCGAGGTGGCCACGAGTGAACATGGCGAGCAAACCACCCAGGAAATGGAGCCGAACTTTGTGCTCATGAAGTTGCCGGGTGAGGGGGGCAGCGTGGAGTTTGTAGAGATTCTGCCTTTCACGCCTTCCAACCGAAACAATCTGATTGGGTGGATTGCCGCGCGCAGCGACGGTCCACAGTACGGCACGGCGGTGGTCTACAATTTTCCCAAAACGAAACTGGTTGACGGACCGCTGCAGATTGAGGCGCGCATCGACCAGAACGCGCAGCTTTCCAGTCAATTGACGCTGTGGAACCAGCAAGGCTCGCACGTAAAGCGGGGAACGCTGCTGGTAATCCCGGTAGGCCGGGCGCTGCTTTATGCCGAGGCCATCTACCTCCAGGCCGAGCGCAGCCCGATGCCGGAGTTACGCCTGGTGGTGCTGGCGCTGCAGGACCGTCTGGCCTATGGGCCAACGTTTGAGGCGGCCCTGGCCAGCCTTTTTGGGGAAAGACCTTCGGCACCCGCGGTGACGGGCGGTTCATCCGAGCCGGCACAACACACAACGGCTGCGACGCCCAAAGCGGCAACGGACCTGAACGCGCTGATCGTAGAGGCGAGCAAAGATCTTGCCGACTACCAGCGGCTCACGGCTGAAGGCAAACTGGGCGAGGCGGGGCAGAAGCTTGAACATCTGAAGCGGACCCTTGATGAGCTGAACAGGGCGGCAAAACGATAGTTGATGTGTGTTGCTCTTTGAAGCCTGAAGATAATGCTAGTTTCACCATGAAATAAAATCATGCACAGGAGGAGTAAATGAGCGAGCACTACCATGACGTTGGCGATCTGCGGTTTCTTAAGGAGATGGGCAAGTTAGCGCCCACGGAATTCAACGCCTGGCTCGGCCTGGACAAGATTGTAGGCCGTGATGGCGGCGCCATTCCCAGAAAATACCGCGAGCTCATCGCGTTGGGTGTTGCTTTCACCACACAGTGCCCCTACTGCATTGAGGTACACACAAAAGCCGCGAAAGCTGCCGGCGCGTCCCGCGAAGAAATCACGGAAACCACCATGATTGCCGCCGCCCTGCGTGCCGGAGCCGCTGCAACCCACGGCGCCATGGCGCTCAAGTTCTACGATCAAGGGTGAAATCCAAACGTGCTTAGCCGCGAATGGACGCGAAAGAACGCGAATCAAAAACCCAGGGAAGGAGCGGCGGGCGTACACAGACCGGAATTTTCGAGCAATTACCTTCGATAAGACGAGTAAAACCGGCGGGCCTGACCGGCCAAAGCTTTTCTAACCGCCTAGGACTCCAGGGACGCAAAGAACCAGCGGAGTTTACTACCTGATAAACATTTTGCGAAAATGAAGGCAAAGGCTGTAAGGCTGCGGATGTCATTGATTCCTGAGGGAGTTGCGGTTGCAAAAGGCCTTGCAAAGGCCTTTTTACCTTGTGCCCTTTTGCGGGTAAAGCAGCATTTGGCAATTACCGCAACACCATTCTGCCGCTGATTCACGCGGATTGCCGCAGATTTACAAAAGCCGGAAAATTCTTCTGCACCTTTTGTAGTGCAATTTTGCCTAAATTTTCGACCTTTTTCAGGAAAGGCCTTTTTGCCGCTACTGCCGCTACCTTGCCTCTAACTCCTTTGTCATCAGCGAAAACCTGGTAGCGGCAGAGGTAGCGGAAGGGGTTTTGGTAGCGCTACTTTTTAACTATGGATAGGTTGATGCGAACGGAGGCGAATGGGAAAGAAGTTGGTAACTTCGCAAGTTGGTAACTTGGTAATTTGAAATCAAAGGTCAAGACACACTTCTCCCGATGCACGCGCGATCCCGTTGATGCGCGTGCATACACTTCTCCCCGCACGCTCGCTCATTCGCTTGCGCTCACCTTGGGTTAAAACCCAAGGCTTCCACCATTATTCAGTTGTCAAAGATCAAAATACTACGGCAGCCCCTGGGGGCTCCATCTTCAGTAGA
>DATDGH010001012.1:0-3520 GCA_036522215.1 Candidatus Angelobacter sp.
ATGTGCGCTGGCCTTCTGATCTTGAATCTCGCCTGCCCTCATGATGGAACCCCTTGCTGTCTCGCCTCGACTTCCCGTCACCTGAACTGAGATTGACGAGTGCAGGCTTCTAATCGAACATGATGATGGTAGTGTGAAGCAATTCGCCGATTCGACATGCTGATTCCTGTGATACGAACCGGTTGGTGTGTAACAGGCTACTTGAGACACCGATGCAATCGACCTCGCTTGCGGCCACCCGCCGCGCGAAGTGAACTCAGCCAGCCCACGATATTTTCAATTCCCATATTCCACAGCTTCGCATCTTGAGCATTCTTTGCCAACACTTCGTAGCCTTCAACCATCGCGATCAGAAAGCTCGCAGTCTCTTCCGGAACCAGGTCGCGGCTGACTGTTCCCTCAGACTGCCCCCTCCGCAGAGCCATCGCAATACCTTCTTGCCAGGCCTGGAAGATTCTCTCCAATCGCTTGCGGAATTGTTCATCGAGCTGAGACATCTCCTGTGCCAAATTGACCAGGGGACAGCCGGCCTTTAAGTCTCTTGGCCGGCTTGGTATCGACTGTACAATGCCGATCAAAGCATCGATAGGGTCCATGTCCTTGCTTCGCTCTAAAGGAAGCAACCACCTCTCGCGGGGGAATTTTGCGACGATCTCTTCGATAATGGCGTATCCCAGAGCTTCCTTGCTCTCGAAATGATAGTAGAGAGCTCCTTTGGTGACGTTAGTGGCGGCCAGGATTGTATCGATCCCGGCACTTTGGAAGCCACATCTGTAAACCTCCCGAAAAGCCGCTTGTAGCAAGCGTTGCCGCGTCCGCTCAGGATTACGCGGCCTTGGCGCTCTACGTTTTGGATTCTTGCGTGCTACCAACATACCAACCAGTATGGATGTTAAACCATTCGAAAGTCAATCGAATTGATTGGACTGACTCCTGGTTCCCGGCATTCTCGAATTTCGTACCCTCTCGCCGATGTGTATGAGAAATTGGAGAAACAGGCGCTCTAGCCGCCTTGGAATCGTCACAGTATTTTGTCAGCCCGCCACTCTGCTGCGAAGTCCGAAATGTCTGTGCTGTTGTGTCACGTAATTGTTCTTCCGGTGGAACGCCACATGCTCCCGTCATTTCGGCACGGCAACTTTCATCGGAGGAAAAGAGGAAATATGAGCGCACTAAGACGTTTGCGGAATCTCTGGATACTGTGGGTTACGGCGATGGTTCTGGCTTGCTTCAGCAATGCGGTCGCGCAAGCGAGATACAAAGTTCAGGATTTGGGAGTTCAGCACCCTGACAACTTGGGCATGGCCATGGGCCTCAATAATTACGGCTGGACGCTGAATATGGACCAACTCCTGGATCATTCCGCCATTTCCACCCTCTTCCCGGCCGTGCAAGGCACGGTGAGGATCAGCATCGGCGAACTCAACCTTCCACTCGGCACGCTTGGAGGAAAGAACAGTTCGATCAATTGGAACGGAATTAACGACCGCGGGGAATCTGTCGGTATGTCCGAAACATCCGTTTCAGATCCGAATGGCGAAGACCTCTGCGGTTTTGGCACACACGCTACATGTCTCCCCTTTCTTTGGCAAAACGGCGTGATGCACGCTCTCCCGACGCTGGGTGGGAATAACGGGCAGGCCAGTGCCATCAATAACAGAGGACAAGTCGTAGGATATGCAGAAAATGGTATCGTGGACTCCACCTGCCCGGCTGGCGTCACTAACAATCGGGTTGACCTGCCGGTGTTGTGGAACAAAGGGAAGGCCCAACCTCTTTCTACGATCGGTAACGATCCAGACGGCGTGGCATTCGGCATCAACAATCACGGCCAAGCCGTAGGCTACTCGGGAACCTGCACCGCAGCGAATTACGCCGTACTGTGGGAGAACGGCGCTGCCACCCCGCTTGCGGACCTCGGAACTCCGGGCGGCATAGCCTTCGCCATTAACAGCCACAACCAGATTGTTGGCCAAGCCGTCAACTCTGAGGGCACAGCCTTGGCCGCTATTTGGGAGAGCAATACAGTCAGAAGTCTTGGCGGCCTTCTGCCAGGAGATGTTTCCTCTTTTGCCACCAGCATCAACAACCGGGGCCAGGTGGTGGGAAGCTCCTTCGACTCCAGCTCCAACTGGTCCCATGGCCTCATCTGGGAGAACGGGGGAATGTTCGACCTTAACAAGCTATTTCCCGCACGTTCCAACCTCTACGTAATCTCGGCTAGCAACATCAATGAGAGCGGACAGATCGCGGGTATGGCGGTGGAGATGGCCGGGCCGCACGCGGGACAGATCGTCCACGCCTTTCTGGCAACCCCGGTAGACGAAGACCAGGGCAAGACGGTTGCAGACGTCATAGGTACGCATCCGAAAATCACTATGCCCGCGGCAAATGTTGGCAAGCAGTTTTCGCCGAGATCCGCACACTGCTCAATCCACGATAAAGGCAGTTTCTAAGCTTCCGCACCATGCATTCGCCATGCTGCGCGAAGGCAGAAGATCTTGAGATTGTTGCAGAACATCTGGGTCACGCGAAATGTTGCTGTGACCCAGAGTGTCTACCGTGAGAACGACTAGGAAGAGCGAGTGCACGCGGCCACCTGAACTGTCACGGTGGTTATCGATCTAGACGGGATCGCATTCGGCATGAGCTCTCGAAGGAGCTCACCGACACATACCATGGCTTCCCGCGTTCGCCATTGCGTTGAGTGTCCAAAATGCTTGACTCGGTATTTGCCTGGCTTCAGCCCGTACCGTAACGGGTCGTACTTGCTGCCACTGGCTGAGGGATTCGCAGATGAATGGACGCTGTACTGTGCCTGCGGGAGACCACCCATTTCCAGTCGATGGAGTTGGAGCGACCTGAAGCTATATGCGGTCTCGAATCAGGCACACGATCGCGGTTATGGTCCACCCGAGGACATTGTGCCTGTAGACAAGAAGTCGCGTTATTCGGGTTAAGATTGGCCCGGACTGAGATTGCTTGTCTGAACCAATTCAGTTCAGTATTTTCTTGGCTCCAGATTTGTCGGCATCGAGGAGATCATGAATCCAACGCCTGCGTTGTCCTCACCCGCTACTCGCTCTTATGTTCAGGCCTCCGAGTTTGCTTGTCTCCCAGGTCGTTCCTACCGCTGCTCAAAGTGCCGCAGGGCAGCCGAGACTTTTACATCCGGGCAGAACGCGCTTCGTTGCCTCCGCACGCACCGGATATGCTAGCCGTCCGAATACAGGCAATTGACGGCACAGGGACTTTCACCCTGTCAGACTCTCAGCCTTGTCGGATGCTCCTTTCCCGTCAACGGTTCTCTCCTCATGGCACCCCTCCTCCCTCGATCGGGTCCCGGTGAGTCCGGTTCCCCGATGTCAGCGGTAGTATTGAGGTGCTACGACTTCCCGGCACGCATCCCCGGTCACTTATTTGTTTCGCTTCCGGGGTCCACGCTACCCTCCTCGGTTCGTGTCTCGCAGCTTGTGCTTGCGCTCCCGGAAGGTCAGAGGGGGCCTTCTGGGCCAGGATC
>DATDGH010001013.1:0-2361 GCA_036522215.1 Candidatus Angelobacter sp.
AAATGGACTCAATGGACAAAATGGACTCAGTTGCATCATCAATGGCGAGCGGAGTGATCTCTACTTAGTAGTCGATCCCGCTCCGGCGACGGCGAGAGAGCTCCTGGAACGTAACTTTGCCACTGCCCAAACAACAACTCTGTATGTAAGCAGCGCCGCCAGAATGGCGCCATAGGTGAGGGGCCGCCGCAGGTCGGCTTTGACCAGCCAGATAAAGTGAATCACGCCAGCGGCGGCGCTGAAGTAGATCAGGCGGTGGAGGTTTTGCCAGCGTTTTCCGCCCAAGCGGCGAATCCATCCGCTGGTGGAGGTGAGCGCCAGAGGCAGCATAAGGGTCCACGCGGTCAAGCCGGCGGTGATGAAGCGGCGCTTAGCGATGTCATGGAACATCATGGGAAAGTCAAAAAACTTGTCCAGCCACACATAAGTCATCAGGTGCAGAGAGCCGTAGAAGAAGGCAAATAATCCCAGCATGCGGCGAAAACGAATCAGCCAGGGCATCCGCAGGAGCTTGCGCAGAGGAGTGACGCTCAACGCGACTAAAAGGAAAGTCAGCGTCCATCTGCCCGTTGTACGAGTGATCACATCAACTGGATTTGCGCCCAGCCGATCGTGAAAGCCCTTCCAGACCAACACCGCGCCCGGGCCCAGGCACAACAGAAAACCCAGGAGCTTGAGCGTTCGAATCAGTTTTTCCCGTAATGGCATCAATAATTTTTGCGCAGGTCCATGCCGGAGTAGAGGCTGGCCACCTGATCCCCGTAGCCGTTGAACATGAGGGTGGGGTGCTTTCTGGCGAAGAGGCTGTCTCCAATCCTGCGCTCCGTGGCCTGGCTCCAGCGCGGATGGTCCACGGTGGGGTTCACATTGGAGTAAAAACCATACTCATCCGCCGCCATAACGTTCCAGGTTGTGGGAGGCATGGTTTCCACCAGCTTGATTTTCACGATGGCCTTGATGCTTTTGAAACCATATTTCCACGGCACTACCAGCCGCACTGGAGCTCCATCCACGTTGGGGAGCACTTCGCCATAGAGGCCAACTGCCAGAATGGTGAGGGGATGCATGGCCTCATCCATTCGGAGTCCTTCAACATACGGCCAGGGAAGCACGGCTCTGCTTCTTTGATTGGGCATTTGGTCGGGGGCAACAATGGTCTCGAAGGCCACAAATCTGGCCCTGCCCAGAGGCTCGACCTGTTTGAGCAAATTGCTGAGAGGATAGCCCACCCAGGGAATCACCATGGACCAGCCTTCTACGCAACGGTGCCGGTAAATGCGCTCCTCCAGCGGAGCGAGTTTCATAATGGCATCGATATCGATCTTACTGGGCTTTTTTACCAGCCCTTCAATGGACACCCTCCATGGACGAGTGCGGAAATTCGCTGCCAGCCCGTTGGGTTCATACTTATCTGTGCTGAATTCGTAGTAGTTGTTGTAGTTGGTAATGTCCTTAAACGAAGTTGGCGGCTCGGTCACGCTGAACTGGCTCTTGGTGATGCCGTCCAACTTGTTTCCGTTTCCGGCTGCCTGCGCCTCGCCACCATCGATGCTTCGCAAGTAGAGACCGGCCGCGATGGCTGCTCCCGTGGCCGCAGCCCCGGTAATGAATTTGCGCCGATTCAGAAAGGCTGACTTGGGCGTGATCTCAGATGATGGTATGTCGTCGGACTTTTTAATGAGCATGTTCTTCTCTAATTCTAGCCGACCTCTGGGTGATTCCACCTTTTTATGAGATTACGTCCGGTCCAGAAAGTTTCAGCTTAGGTACGGTACGGACGGACAAACGGATTGGAGAATCGGGTGATCGCGCGTGATCGCCGTGATCGCACGTGATCGGAAACCATCTGCCCCGGTCATTTCCCTCGGGTGAGAAAAGGTTTCAAAGTACACCAGCATGTCAAAGTTGTAGCGGGCCGTAAACGAGCCTTCGTACCAGCCTTTCTTGTGCTTGAAGACCCGGGCCTGCAATTCGCTGGTCGAGCCCACATAGACGCGGCGCGATTTATTAGACAGGATGTAGGTGAAGTAGGTGTTGCGCATTCGGTTTGGTGGTCCTGAGAGATTCTCGAGCTGCGATAGTTTACAGCAGCTTGGCGCGAGGAAGCTTGGGGCGGGGCAGTTCCCTCGGCCCTACGCCCGCCCTCCACCCCACCACGCGCAAAAACCAAGACCGCGCGTGTTGGGGACCCCGGCGCTGAAGAAAACGCGCGTGCGTTTCACGGGCGCTTTGATTGTATGACGACAACGGCCCCCAAACAGTCTCGAGTAAACTCGATGTGCTGATGACCGAAGAGCTCGAGACGAAGGAGGCCGTATATGAAGTATATAGGGTGTGACTTTCATCCGAGCTTCCAACAGA
>DATDGH010001014.1:0-9354 GCA_036522215.1 Candidatus Angelobacter sp.
GCTACTGAACTATGCTGCCTTAAGCTGGAACACTCCCTCGCTAATAATGCTTCCACTCTTCCCAACCCAATATTGACATCGTCCGTTCTCTTGATGAGCGCAGCCTGCACATCAGCATTTTTCTGAGTTGCAGCGGCCGACGCCGCCTCGGAACGCTCTCGATCAAGGTAAGCAATGATTCCCTGGCCAATGACGATAGCCATGCCAACTGTGCCGAGAAGAATGAACTGGCGCTTCCGAACCACCCTCTTAGCTTCAGGAAGAGCATGCACGTTATCATGTGCTCCAAGATAAGAGAGCAGGAAGGTCACAGCCGCAGCGATAACGTAGAGGCCAATTGCGAACATCTCCAACCACCTCCACCACCAATTATAGTCCTACCCCACACAAACCTCATGCGGTCAATTTCGCCTTCAAATCCACATTTTTATTGCTGGTAATTAATATTTTGGAGACAACACCGCCGAATCAACGATGCCCGGGTGGCACAGCCTCGGGGTCCAACGTGTGCGTGTCTTTTGCGCGTCGCGGGGTGGAGGCGGCATGCCCCCAAGGTAGCCCAGACACGCCCCTTACACAAAAGGTAATTTCCAGTTCGAACGCACAATAACGGGTTGGCAAACTAGATACCCTGTGCTTGATCTGCGTCTTAAGAGGTAATAGTTTTATGACGAGTGACGCGCTCGACCAAAGCGGAAAAGGCTCGGCAGTTGAATGCTGCCCGTGGTCTGCTCCAGCAGCAGGTTACGGTTCCCGAAGCCATGCGACGTTTGTCGCGCGAGTTCCATCTATCAGGACGTCAGGCGTATCGTTACCTGGAACATGCTTCCCACCTAGAGGGGCCAGTGGAAGTTCCCCCCATCACAGTGCCCATTACCTTGAAGGTTCCTCTGCGCACGGCAGAACGGTTGCGGAAGTACGCCAAAAGCAATGGCGTGACGATTGGCGCAATCGTGGCCGGTGCCTTGGATGCTTTTCTACACACCCGAAAAAAGCATGGCTGAGCCGCGTACCAAGAGCGGCTCATTTCAAATTCGCATTTCCTATTCGTTTGATCGCCTGCTCGAGTCGAAGCTCGCGCAGGCGTATGAGATTTTGGTGCCCTGTTGTGAGCGCCCCGTCAGGATGGGCGTAAAGGAGTTCGACAATGAGGATGGCAGCCATCTACGCAAGGGTTTCATCCGAGCAGCAACGCGAGGAGAACACGATTGCAAGCCAAACAGCGTCCCTGATCGAATTCGCCAAGAGCCACGAACTGGAGGTGCCCAAAGAATGGGTGTTCGAAGATGAAGGCTATAGTGGGGCAACGCTGGAGCGGCCAGGGTTGGAACGCGTGCGGGATCTCGCCGCTGAAGGGCAGATTCAGGTCATGCTGGCGTATTCGCCTGACCGTTTGAGCCGTAAGTATGCATACCAGATTCTGCTGATCGAGGAGTTTGCTCGCCACGGAGTTGAGACGCTATTCGTAAAGTCGCCCCAAGGCAACAGTGCGGAAGATCAACTACTGGTACAGTTTCAAGGCATGATCGCCGAATATGAGCGAGCGCAGATTCTAGAGCGATCGCGCCGGGGTAAGAGACACCGGGCACAATCGGGCGAGGTAAGCGTCCTGAGTGCTGCTCCCTACGGATACCGATACGTCCGTAAGACCGATGAGTCGCCTGCCGTTTACATGGTGGAGGAGGCCGAAGCCCGCGTGGTGCGGCGTATCTATGAGATGTACACAGTGGAAGGACTCAGCATCGGCGAGATCACGCGCCGACTGAACGCTGAAGCTATTTCAACTCGCAAACAGAGCGCTCGCTGGGAACGCTCAACGGTTTGGGCTGTACTGCGCAATCCTGCTTATCGAGGTATGGCCTGCTTTGGTAAGACGCGAGCCGCGGCCCGGACGCGGGTGATGCGTCCCCAGCGTCGACGGGGTGTAACGACACCCAGCACCACGGCCGGCCACGAACGCCCGCGTGAAGAGTGGATCGAAATTCCGGTGCCGGCTCTGGTGACGGAAGAGAGCTTTGCTCGTGCTCAAGAGCTGCTTTATCAGAACAAGATACGATCACGCCGTCGTACCATCGCCCCGAGTGTCGTGCAGGGCTTGGTCATCTGTGCCAAGTGTGGCTACGCTTTCTCGCGAACATCGACGCAAACCAGCGCGCGTAAGCTTCACTACTACAAGTGCATTGGCTCCGATGGTTGGCGGAAACTCGGCGGGCCCGTTTGCGACAATGGCCGCTTCATTCGCCAAGAGCTTCTGGACCAGATCGTTTGGTCTGAGGTGATCCGCCTGCTGGAAGAGCCAGCTCTGATACAGCAGGAACTGGATCGTCGGCTGGAAGCAGCACGCTCCTCGGATCCAACCAAAAAGCGGGAGCAGAGCTTGCAAAGGGAGTCGACTCATGTTGGCAAAGGCATTGAGAGACTGCTTAACGCCTATCAGGAAGGACTCTTGTCGATTGAACAGTTGCGGGAGCGCATGCCTGTCTTACGTCAGCGCCAACAGACACTTCGTGCTGAGCTGCAGGCGATTACCGACCAGATCAACGAGCGCGCCACATTCTTGCGCTTGGCAGAAACCCTCACAGCATTCCTGGCTCGCTTGCGCGGCGCTGCCCAAACGCTTAGTGTCATTGAACGCCAGCGAATCGTGCGACTGCTGGTGAAAGAGGTTCTGGTCAGCGAGGATACCATCACCATTCGTCACAGCATTCCAATTCCTTCAAGTTCGTCCCCAAATGGGGGATCGGAGTCCCCAGACGGCCAAAATTACCTTTTGTGTAAGGAGCGTGGCGCGCCAACCCTGCGGGAGCTGCCGGACGCAGAGCGAATAATCCAAATCTTCCCCTTTCGTAGTGTTACAATCCGCTACACCCCCAGCAACACCATACTGCCGTAGGCGTGGCGCGTAGCGCAAGCAGAAGTCTTACAATTCATAAGTTCTCTATGGCCAAATCCAATAACAAAAAGACCACAACCTCCAATGGCGCTAACCTGGGCTTCGAGCAAAAGCTATGGGCAGCAGCCGACAAGCTGCGCGGCCACATGGACGCCGCCGAGTACAAGCACGTTGTCCTCGGGCTGATTTTCCTCAAATATATCTCCGATGCCTTTGAAGAGAAGCATGCCCAACTCCTGAAAGACAAAGGCGCCGATCCCGAAGACCGCGACGAATACCTGGCCGAAAATATCTTCTGGGTTCCCAGACACGCGCGCTGGACCTATCTCCAAGGCAAAGCCAAACAGCCCGAAATCGGCAAAGTCATTGACGATGCCATGACCCAGATTGAAAAGGAGAATCCCCAGCTCAAAGGCGTGCTTTCCAAAGACTATGCCCGCCCAGCTCTCGACAAGCAACGCCTGGGCGAATTGATTGATCTGATCGGCACCATCGGGCTGGGGGAAAAGGAAAACCGCTCCAAGGACATCCTGGGCCGCGTCTACGAATATTTTCTTGGCCAGTTCGCCAGTGCCGAGGGTAAAAAGAGCGGCGAGTTCTACACTCCGCGATGCATTGTCCGGTTGTTGGTCGAGATGATCGAGCCATATAAAGGCCGTGTCTATGATCCCTGCTGCGGCTCTTCTGGCATGTTCGTCCAGAGCGAAGAGTTCATCGAGCGCCACGGCGGCCGCGTAGGGGATCTTTCCATCTATGGCCAGGAATCCAATCCGACAACCTGGAAATTGGCCAAAATGAACCTTGCCCTGCGCGGCATAGAAGCCAATCTCGGACCACACCAAGCCGATACTTTCCGCAACGACCTGCATAAAGATTTGAGAGCTGATTTCATCCTCGCCAACCCGCCATTCAACATGAGTGACTGGGGCGGCGAGAACCTGAAAGAAGATGTCCGCTGGAAATACGCCGTCCCGCCCACCGGCAACGCGAACTTTGCTTGGGTCCAGCACATCGTGCATCACCTCGCGCCCAACGGCATCGCCGGATTTGTACTGGCCAACGGCTCCATGAGTTCCAATCAGTCCGGTGAAGGCGAAATTCGCAAGAACATCATCGAAGCCGACCTTGTTGACTGTATGATCGCCCTGCCGCCGCAACTCTTCTATGGAACCGCTCTCCCCGCGTGCCTCTGGTTTATGACGAGAAATAAGAAGAACGGCAAGTTTTCAGACCGCCATGGCAAAACGCTATTCATCGACGCTCGGAAGCTTGGCGTGCTGATCGACCGCGTCCATCGCGACTTGGTAGACAAAGAGATCGAACATACTGCAGGGACGTATCACTCGTGGCGTGGGGAAAAAGAAGCTGGCAAGTATGAAGATGTTCCGGGCTTCTGCAAATCTGCCAGTTTGGAGGAAATCAGGCAGCACGGGTACGTGCTCACGCCGGGCCGGTACGTTGGCGCAGAGGAACTCGAAGATGATGACGAGCCATTTGAAGATAAATTGAAACATCTGACAGCAAAGCTGGAACAGCAGTTCTCGGAAGGTAGCCGGTTGGAGAAACTGATTCGCGAAAATCTTAAAGCTTTGAGTTCTTAAGTCTCAGGATGACAAACCATGGCCAAATTGAGGATGTAGAGGTAAGGCCTCAGAGTGCAAACCCGGTACGCTCACCACTCGGCACCCTTCCATCGAACTGGAGGATCGCAAAACTTCGGAACCTGACCACTAAGGTTGGATCAGGAGCCACCCCGACCGGTGGAGAGAATGCGTATTTGCGAAGTCGCGCAAGATTTGCGCTAGTGCGGAGCCAAAACGTGTTTGATCGTCGCTTCGAAACTCGTGGGCTCGCCTTTATTTCAGATAAGCAAGCAGCAGACCTCGCTAATGCTCAAATCCATCCTGGCGACGTGCTCCTTAATATTACTGGAGACGGGGTCACATTTGGCAGAGCCTGCCTGGTTCCTGATTCTGTTCTGCCCGCGTGCGTAAATCAGCACGTATCAATCATCAGGCCCGACCCTTCATCGCTAGACCCCGGATATCTGCTATCGTACCTAACCCATCCTTCGATAAAGAGCTATGTCGAATCCTTCAACGCAGGAGGCAGCCGACGGGCAATCACAAAGGGGCATATCGAATCGTTTGACATTCCCGTTCCTCCGCTTCGAGAACAGCGCGCCATCGCCGCGCTCCTTCAATCAATTGATGACAAGATCGAGTTAAACCGGCGCATGAACGACACGCTTGACGCGATTGCCTGCGCAATCTTCAAGTCATGGTTTGTGGACTTTGATACCGTTCGTTCCAATCAGCACGGAACCCGATGCTTCCCTTCCGGATTCGCCAGTTCTGAAATCGGAATCATCCCAAATGGATGGCGGGTTGGTACCGTTAGCGAACTCACTGAAACGGTGCTCGGAGGAGACTGGGGCAGGGATGCTCAGGATAGCGACGCTACTGAATTGGCCTTATGCATCCGCGGTGCTGACATAGCTGATCTTCAAAGTGGCGGACTCGGAAAATTACCAAAGCGGTTCCTCAAGAAAAGTAGCTTGGCAACGCGTCGTCTTCAGCCCCAAGACCTAATCATCGAAATATCCGGCGGCAGTCCGACCCAATCAACTGGAAGACCTGTACTAATCACGCCCGGCCTTCTAAGCCGCTTTAAGCTGCCCGTTACTTGTTCTAATTTTTGTCGTTTGGTGAGGCTAAGAGACTTGCGATACTCATGGTTCCTGTACTTGTGGTTGCGCTATCTATATGCACGCGACGAGTTTCTTCAATATGAAAACGGCACAACAGGCATCAAGAATCTTGCGTTTACCAAGTTTTCCGAGACACATAAGTTAGCGCTCCCAGAGGTTCAGGTTGTGACTGCTTTCCAAAATATCGCAGATCCTCTATTTGCCATGATGCAGGCAAACGGCGCGGAGATCCGGACCCTAGAGGAGGGCCGCGATGCCCTCCTGCCGAAGCTTGTTTCGGGACAGATAAGAATTGAGCAATCAGAAAGCTTTGTGGAGGTCCACGCATGAAACCCACTACCCTTGGCCGTCTTACGAAGGTTAATCTCGGCGAGGTCTTCGCAAGCGAACCCGAAGATTTCACGCCCTGGCTGGCACTTGAGGAAAACCTTGCGCTCCTTGGTGACGAAATAAGTATAAGCCTGCAATTTGAGGCTCGGGAGAAGCCAGTTGGGCCTTTTCGGGCAGATATCCTCTGCAAAGATAGAGACACCGACAATTGGGTGGTAATCGAAAACCAGATTGAATCCACTGACCACCCCCATCTAGGGCAGCTGCTAACATACGCGGCAGGGCTGCAAGCCGTCACAATCGTTTGGGTTGCCGAGAGATTTAAGGCAGACCACCGAGCAGCTCTCGATTGGTTGAATGAACACACCGATGAGAACATCAATTTTTTTGGCATCGAAATCGAGCTGTGGAAAATCGGCAATTCCGAAATCGCGCCGAAGTTCAATATTGTCAGCCAGCCAAACGATTGGAGCCGTACAGTTAAGGCCGCCGCAAAGGAGACCGCAGAAATCAGCGAGCACAAGCACACGCAGCTCCGCTTCTGGCTCGCATTCAAGGATTTTATGGAGAAGAACAGCCAAATTAGGTGCCAAAAGCCCTATCCGCAACACTGGATGTACCACTCCATCGGCACCTCTGGCTTCCGTCTCGTTTCGGTCATCTCGCTGTACAACTCGGAAACTTACAAAAAGGGCCCTGAAACTCGCGTCGAGCTAGACATGTTTAGCGAGCATGCGAAGCAGCATTTTGCGGCGTTACAAAAGCACCGTGCACACATCGAGCAAGAATGCGGTGGGGTTCTGACCTGGCATAATCCCGAACGGAAAAATGCATGCCGGATCTATATGAAGCAGAGCGCCGATTTCCTCCAAGAAGATCAGTGGCCCAGCCAGCAACAGTGGCTCAAAGAAAAACTCGAACTGTTTCACCGCGTCTTTGGGCCAATTGTTCAAAACCTCGAAATAACGGATGTAGCAATGGCCGCTGAAGCGGGAGCTTAGCGCAAGCTCCGGAGGCTAAGCCCTTGAACATCGGCGTAGTCGAATCCACTGTCGAAGAAGCGGCGCTCTCCTGGTTCGAGGAGTTAGGCTACGCTATTGTTCACGGCCCGGAGATCGCACCAGGAGAACTCTTCGCTGAACGCGCAGCTTATGGCGACGTTGTCCTAGCTAAGCGCCTCCGCGAGGCTCTGACCCGCATCAATCCCGGAATCCCACCGGACGCTGTCGAAGAAGCCGCCCGCCGCATACTCCATCCCGAAACAGCAAGCCTTACGGAGAACAACCGCCGCTTTCACCAGATGCTCGTCGAGGGCGTACCCGTCGAATATCAGCGAAAAGATGGGACAATTGCTTACGCTCAGGCCAAAATTATTGACTTCGACGAACCTGGCAACAACGACTGGGCCGCGATCAATCAGTTCACCGTAATCGAAAACCGCAATAACCGCCGGCCCGACATACTCCTATTTGTCAATGGTTTTCCGATCGCCATCATCGAACTCAAGAACATCGGTGATGAAAACGCTACCGTTCGCGGCGCTTTCAACCAGATTCAGACCTACAAGGGCGATATTCCCGGCCTTTTCACCTACAACGAAATTGTTGTGATCTCCGATGGCATCCACGCCAAGGCAGGCACTCTTACCGCGGACTGGGAACGCTTCATGCCATGGCGCACCATTGATGGCAGGGATGTCGCCCCCAAGACATCCTTGCAACTGGACGTGTTGATCAAAGGCATCTTTGACAAGAATTGCTTCCTCGACCTCATCCGTAACTTTATCGTCTTTGAAAACGACGGCGGCCAGCTCTTCAAGAAAATGGCCGGATACCATCAGTTCCATGCTGTCAACAAAGCCATTGAGAGCACTCTGAAAGCCGCAGCACTCAGAGGCGACCGCCGCGCAGGCGTGATCTGGCACACCCAAGGGAGTGGCAAAAGCCTCTCCATGGTTTTCTATGCTGGCAAGCTCATCCAGCATCCAAAGATGGAAAACCCCACCATCGTGGTGCTCACTGACCGCATCGATCTCGACGGCCAGCTCTTTGGAACCTTTTCCCGATGCGAACATATCCTGCGGCAAACTCCCGTTCAGGCGGAGAACCGCGAAGAATTGCAGGGCCTGCTGCGAGTATCTTCCGGCGGCGTAGTCTTCACCACCATTCAAAAATTCTTTCCCGAGAACCAGGGCGCAAAGTATCCGATGCTCTCTGATCGTCGCAACATCGTGGTGATCGCCGATGAGGCCCATCGCAGTCAATACGACTTCATCGATGGTTTCGCCCGCCACATGCGCGACGCTTTGCCCAATGCCTCTTTCATTGGCTTTACCGGTACTCCAATAGAGAGTGACGATCGCAGCACCCCCGCTGTCTTCGGCGACTACATAGATGTTTACGACATTCAGCGCGCAGTAGAAGACGAGGTCACAGTCCGCATCTTCTACGAAGGCCGTCTCGCCAAGCTGGAACTGAAAGAGCAGGAGCGCCCCAAGATCGATCCTGACTTCGAGGAAGCTACTGAGGGCGAAGAAGTCGAGAAGAAGGAAAAGCTTAAGAGCAAGTGGGCCCGCCTGGAGGCCATGGTCGGCACGGAGAATCGCATCAACCTGGTCGCGCAGGACTTGGTCGATCATGTCGAGAAGCGCTTCAGCGCCATGGAAGGCAAGGCCATGA
Organism: Candidatus Angelobacter sp.; assembly: GCA_036522215.1. Classification (GTDB taxonomy): domain Bacteria; phylum Acidobacteriota; class Terriglobia; order Terriglobales; family Acidobacteriaceae; genus Angelobacter. The sequence goes on from DATDGH010001014.1 coordinate 8,612, forward strand.
TCGTCTGCATGAGCCGCCGCATTTGCGCCGACCTGTACCAGCAAATCGTAAAACTGCGTCCCTCATGGCATCAGGATGACGATGACAAAGGCCTGATCAAAGTCGTAATGACAGGCGGAGCGGACGATGACGCCAAGCTTCAGCCGCACATTCGCAACAAAAAGCGCAGGGAAGCTCTGGCCAAGCGCTTCAAAGATCCAGGTGATCCCATGAAGATCGTCATCGTCCGCGACATGTGGCTTACGGGCTTCGACGTGCCCTGCCTTCACACCATGTACGCCGATAAGCCCATGCAGGGCCACGGCCTGATGCAGGCCATTGCCCGTGTAAACCGCGTCTTCAAAGACAAAGAAGGCGGCCTGATCGTGGATTACCTGGGACTTGCCGATCAACTGAAAAAGGCGATGGCAAACTACACCCAGGCAGGTGGGAAGGGCCAGCCAACATTTGATCAGGAAGCCGCCGTTCGCAAGATGCTGGAACACCTGGATGTTGTAAAGTCACTCTTGCATGGCTTTGATTACTCGAAGCACCTCACAGCCAAACCAGCCCAGCGCGTGCAACTGATCCTTGACGCGGCCAACCACATTGTTGCTGTGGACGGCAAAGCCCGTTATCTGTCGGCAGTGTCAGCCCTCTCGCGCGCATTTGCCCTCTCCGTGCCGCACGAAAAAGCCATGGCCATCCGCGATGATGTCGGATTCTTCCAGACCACCCGTGGAACACTTATTAAGCTTACCCTT
>DATDGH010001015.1:0-3517 GCA_036522215.1 Candidatus Angelobacter sp.
TGACGTTTTGGCAGCGAAGGTGAAGAACAACGGTGAATTGTTTGGGGCTTACCGTGCGATTGGACAGGGCGGCGTGCCGGAGGAAGTATTGACGGCCTTTGCCGGCAAAGCCAGTGGAACGAATGTAAAAGCGGGGCCGGCACTTGTCTCGGCGCTGAGCCGGGCCGAGAAATCGCATCTTGCCATCACTGCATCCACCAGAGACTCCGTTGCGCCGAAACTGCTGGAAGCCTTCAACTCACAAACCGGCGGCAAGGACTGGTATGTGGCGAGCCATGCTTATACCATTCTGAACTTCGACTCAATCCAAAAGACGGTCACGCTCCGTAATCCCTGGGGCAACCATCCCGATCCGGAAGGGATATTCACGATTCCACTGGATACGTTTGTTTCTGCGTATGAACGGATTGCGTTCGCTGAAAAGCAGTAGTCGGTAGTCAAGCAGCAGTACAGAGCGTCATACGATATCTCCAACAAGGCCGCTACGCCGCTACAAGCCCCATAAACATTGGCGAAACTGCAAATGCGCCGCTACATAGCCGCTACGCGCCGCTACAGCGATCGGCAATTGGCAGAACGACCGGTCAGGCTTTGGCTTAAGCGCACTAGCATTATTTTATGGCGAATAAAACACGAATGTCAAGGAATCTCACAAACTAACTACTGCTCCTCGTGAACTGGAGCACTGACGGCTCCTGCCGGGCCAGGAGTCCTAGTCCTGCCAAACAATACAGCCCGATAGCCACCAGCAGTAAGGCACGCATGCCGAACACCAAGGAAAGATTTTCCAGCAATCCGCCGGCGACTGCGCCGAGCATGTTCGCTCCCAAAGCGGCGCTGGGAGACTCTGCTGTGCGGAACTCGGTGGCAAAGAGAATTCCGGCAAAGAAAACCGGAATTGTGAACACTGCCGTCGCTACCATCCCCGCAAATGCCGGAGAGCCGGGAATTCGATTCAGCGGCAATGACCATGCCATTACTAATCCCACGAGTAAGGCGGTCAAAACCAAAGAGCGCGGCAACGGCTTGCGTCTGCGCGCCACCAGCATGTTGGCCAGCAAAAGCGCAAGCAGCAGAGCCGAGATCACAATACCGTTCACCTGCCAGGTAGTTCCAAAAAAGAGTGCCAGACGGCTGATCACCTGAGTTTCCAGCAGCAGGAACCCGGCGCCCATGCCGAAGAAGAATAAGGATGGCGCCTGACTGCGGGCCTCCGGAATCTGCCAGTACAGGGCAAGGGCAACCAGAATCACCAGCACTCCCAGCGAGTAATAGGTGCGCGGAATCCAGCGCCCTTCCTGATAGAGATAGGGCCAATCATCGGTGGTGACCGGCACACCTGCAGGAATGGGCCGCACCGCATTCTTGATTACAAACTCGCGCAACTGCGGATTAGATGCCAGAGCGTCTTCCACGCGAGAGGAGTGAGAAATGGCAAAGCAGGTTGCGGTAGCGCCGTAGCTGGAGTCGGCATAAAAAACCAGCGGCGGCTTGCCGAATGTCTGTCTCAGCATCTTTTCCAGGCGAACTGCCATCCATGGATGATCAACGTGAAACTTCACAAACAGAACGCCATCCGGATTCAAATGCCGGCTGGCTTCGCCAAACGATTCCTCCGTGTAGACAAAATTATCAATGCGCATGTTGGAGTAATCAGAAAACTGAGTGTGCGAATCCAGCAACCCAAACAACACCAGGTCGTAGTGCTGGGGGCTGCGTTTCAGGAAGGCGCGCGCATCATTCAAATACACCGTGACTCTGGGCGAAGCATACGGCTGTTCGGGATGCTCGCGCTTGCCCAGGCTCAGGATGGCCGGATCAATCTCGACCGCATCCACCGAGCGACTGTCATGACGGAGCGCTGCCGCTACATCGTTTCCCGTTCCGGATCCTACGATCATCACACTGGGTGAAGGCGGGGCAAATCGGAAGGGCACATTGTAAGGATTCTCCTCCACCGCCTCTTTCACCAGCCCGGGATGAGCAGCCACAAAAGGAGCGGAGAGATTGACGATGTATTGATAGCCGGCATGATTCACCCACACTTCCCCTCCCCAGAAATCTCCATGAGGGTCGTAGTGGCGGGTGTATTGAACTTGCTGATAGGGCGTCCACATGGCCCAGTGGTCCGCGTCGGAGGGCTCGTGCAGCAGCAGAATTAAAGGAAGCAGAAGACTGGCCACGACGAGTCGCGCGCCTGCGCTGCCCTGCAAAAAAGCAAAGCCCACAAGCACTGCGCCTAACCAGAAGGCCGGTGAGAGCATCAAGCGACTGGCCCCCAGAAACGCCAGGATTCCCAGGAGGCTTCCCAGTAAATTCCAGGAATATGCTGATAAAGTACCTGGCGCACGGTCCATCTGGCGACTCACGGTCTGGCCCAGGGGCACAAAGATCCAAACCATCAACAGGAACAACACTGCGGCAATGAACGCTCCGCCCAGAAAGCGCGCCCAATGCCAGGTGTTTCCCGTCGCCCAGATTTCTACATCGGCAGCGGCGCCCAGGTTTCGCGAAATGCCCTCCAGCCATTTCCCGTTTTGAATGGGCGCGCGCACAATCAGCAACAATGCCAGAAATGCTGCCACGCCAGTGAGCCAGCGCGGCGCCTGCCGCGCTAAAGCGCATCCCAGGCCGAAACCCACAAAGCAGAGCAAGAGCGCGAGATTCTTGAAATAGGCAAACGCGCGCACCTCGACGGCGATCCAGCGAATGAAGGCCAGTTCGGCAAACAGCGTGAGGAAGCTGGCGAGAAAGAGGTGAGAAAGGCTCCAGCCGTCAACCGCAGAATCTGCTTTGAACCACGAACGGCCGCGCAGCTTAGACACTAAAAAAATAATGGCAATCAGGAACAAGACTCCAGCAGCCAGAAAATAAGTGAGCGTTGGTGGGTTCATTCGGTAGTATTGGGCGTCATTCCGCCGAAGTCGTTGTTATTTAGAAAGAATAAAGACGATACCTGTGCCGCCCCGTCGCTGCAACAGATTTCGTTGTTGAGGACCTTGTCATACACTCTACTAAGAGATGACCATTTAACCTTGCCACCGTCCAATAGGACGCTGGAGGCAACCTCATGACTAAAGCTTTATCTATCCTTTCTTCCTTCCTAATCTTCGGTTTTTTGGGGCTCATTGAGTCCGTGGCACAAAGCGCGCCTCAGGTGGTCGATCTCACAGCGGCTGATGGTACCAAGTTGAAGGCGAGCTACTTTGCCGCTTCCAAGCCTGGTCCCGGCGTTCTGTTGCTGCATCAGTGCAATCGTCAGCGCAGGATCTGGGATGGCCTTGCCCTCCAGCTCGAGGCGGCAGGCCTCCACGTGCTCACACTGGACTTTCGCGGCTTTGGCCAGAGTGGCGGCAAGTTATTCGACCAGCTCACGCCGCAGGAAGCCGGTCAGGCCTTTGCTCAGACATTCCCTGGCGACGTTGACACAGCTCTTGAGTATCTCAAGTCCCAGCCGGGCGTGAAGAAGGATGTGATCGGCGTGGGCGGCGCAAGCTGTGGCGTGAACCAGGCTATC
>DATDGH010001016.1:0-2391 GCA_036522215.1 Candidatus Angelobacter sp.
ATGCCTTACACTTCCAGCCAGGCCGCAAAAAAGTTGGGGCTGCCTGTTACCACATTGAGCACGTACATAAGTGCTGGAAAAATTCCCAGACCGAAATCGGTGACCAGCGGTCGGATAACCATTTACCTATGGACCTATGACGACATTGAGCTCGTCCGCAAGCTCCTGCCCCAAATCAAGAACGGCAGGAAAACAAGGCCCAAGAAGAAAAAACCACAGGCTGACGGCGCCCGTGCCACACAGTAAAAAGAAGTAAACGGGCAGCGCCCGATGTTTGCACCTCACGTCAACGGCAAGACCGTTAAGAGAATTCATCTCTACACCGCAACCGACTACCACTGCATCACCATCGACTTTCAGGACAGCACTGTGCTGAACCTCGCCATCGAGCCCAACTTTATAGTCAACGCCGAACTTCAACAGCTCGTGAAAGGAGACATCCACACTCTCGCCGAGTGGGCCCCGATCCGTTCACAAATCTGAGCATTGCTCATAGTTTGGAGCGTAAGGCCCGATGAATCAGCAACTTACAAAAAAAGTGCTGTCGCTATGGGCCCCCATTTTTGGATTCTTAGTTCTCGGTCCCCTAGGCTCGCTGGTTTTTGCCCGGATTCGGAGCTAATGGCCAAAAGGCCTAGCGTTAAAAGGCCTTTGCAAGGAGTTAGACGACGGGATCTCCTTAATTCTCAAAGAGATCCGCAGCCTTACAGCCTTTGACCTCATTTTCGAAAAATGTTTACCAGATAGTTAACTTTGATGGTTTTACCCATCAGAAGTTAAGGTTGTGGCATCCTCCGAGAACGGCGTTTCGGGGATCTCGGCTCCAGCGCTCCTTTGCGTCCCTTGCGTACTTTGCGGTGAAAACGGTTTTTGCCGTCGGGCTTGCCTTCCTGTCCCCTGTTCCCTGCCCTTTATTCAAGCATGTTGTAGTGGGGTTGTACCCTCCCAGAAAGGTTTCCTCAGTGTCCCTCAGTGTCCTCAGTGGTGAAAGATTTTGGCGTTGGTTTTGCTATGGTCCCGGTAGCTAATTTGGAAGCTAAAAGCTATTTCACTTCGGCTCCGGTTGCGGGTTGTTCTCCGGTCCTGAGGGCGTGAGCACGGTCTTGCCGCGTGCGCCGATTCCTATCTCCATGGCTGTATTTTTGGGGAAGACTACGTCCTGGCCGCGAGCGATGAAATGCGAATAGACGGACCGGCTTGCTCCGTAGGCTCCCATGGCCATTCCGAAAGGTTGGGACTTCACGGCCAGGCCAAGGGCGATGCCCACCAGCTTGAATCCTGCAGCACCGCCGCCAACGCCATCGTTACCCTGCGATCGTCCAACGTCATCTGCATCCTGGTGGTGTTCCTGGAAAGCGGTGGCGGCCAGGGCCACGGAGAGGCCAGTCGAGAGATACCTCGTCTTGGGCGTGGAGGCCTCCGCGCCGCCTTCAGAATCCAGCGTCACATGGTTCTCCTGCCCAGCCTGAACGCCTTCCAGGCTGGCCACCACTGTCTGTGCGATGCCATCCGGTGGAACGATTTGGCGAAATGCAATTCGCAGTTGGCCGTTGTGATGCAAACGGCGGGCCGGTCTTACCTGGAGAACGGAGCCTTTCAGGCGGCTTCCTTGGGGAAGGATGAGCCGGTCTCCGTCAAAGAGAGGTTGCACCAGGACTGCTTCAACCTCCGCGCCTTTTTGGGTGGTCGCCGAATCGAGCGGCGTGACCAGGAGGGCGTGTATGAGGCTGCCCTGGGGAGGAACAGTTCCGATGGAGGCGAACATCTGCGGCGTCGCGGGTTCGCTGCCGAAGTCGAGCGGCTCCTGCAGCTCAGCATCATAGATCGTCCCAGCGTCAATATATTGCGGACGAGCAGGAAGCTGGCGAATCGCATAGCGCTCCAGGCGGTGCACTTTGCCCGGCTCTTTGAGCTGCTTCATGGCCTCTCGCCACTGTCGCCTGGCTTCCTGTTTTGCCTGGTCGATCTTCTCTGCCGCGGCATCCTTGGCGCTCTTCTTTTTCTTGTCGTCCTTGGTGTTTACCAACTGCATCACGTGACCCGAGCCGCGAGTCACCATAGCCTGGAATGGAACGTGTTTGCCGTCGGCCAGCACGAGTTCATTGAATTCAACTTCAACCTTCCGGGCGGGCGTGAAATCTGCATTCAAGATCCCCAATACGCGCTTCTTCCCTGAGATACCTTCGATCCTGGTGATGCGCCCGTTGACTTCCGCCCCGGCCGGGACGACAAGGCGATCGAAGGCGTAGACCGGCTGCACCAGACGGCCGTGAATCGGTTGGCCAACTTTCCTGACACGCACTTCCTGGTCGAGTGCAATTTGAAGAGGCGTATTCTTCGCCACCGTTAAAGCGATGGTCTGGGGAGTCTGCGAGGTCTGCGGAGGCGCGG
>DATDGH010001017.1:0-2854 GCA_036522215.1 Candidatus Angelobacter sp.
GGCCATGTCCACCAAGTGCATTGTGGTGCTGGATGAAGATGTGGATGTGCAGAACATTCCGGACGTGGTGCTTAAGGTGTTCAACCACATTGATCCGGAGCGCGACATTCAGTTCACGCTGGGGCCGGTGGATTCGCTGGACCATGCGTCGCGGCTGCCGAATTTTGGCTCCAAGATGGGAATTGACGCCACCCGCAAGTGGCCGACAGAGGGTTTTACGCGTCCCTGGCCGGACGAGATCCTGATGGACGAGAAAACGCGGGGGCTGGTGGACAAGAAGTGGAAAGAGCTAGGCATCGAGTAGGGAGCAACCGTGCTGAGCTCGTGATCTATAGCTGTTGTTGAGGATTTTGGCGCTGTCAGCAATCGGGTGATCGCGTGATCCGGTGATCGCGCGTGATCGGGAAGAGAGCTGAATTTCAATGCTGGGAGGACATGAAGATTGACCAATATTTTTGCGATAGCGGCCAGCGATTTGGGGCGGACCGTTGCTGAAGCCAAACCGCTTTTGTTGAGCTTGAACAACGCGGATACCTCGAAACGGCCAAGTCCCGGCAAGTGGTCGAAGAAGGAGATTCTGGGCCATCTGCTGGATTCAGCATCTAACAATCATCAGCGTTTTGTCCGGGCCACGCTCCAGGGCAAGCTGGTTTTTCCCGGATATGAACAGGACAAATTGGTGGAGCTGCAGCGCTTCAAAGAGATGGATTGGGGATTTCTGGTGGACTACTGGACCAGCTACAACCGATTCCTGGCGCATGTGCTTACCTGTCTGCCGGCCAAAGCGGCAAAGGTGACCTGTGCGATTGGCAAGAACAAGCCGGCCAGCCTGGGCTGGATAGCCGAAGACTACGTGGCCCATCTGAAGCACCATTTGAATCAGATTCTGGGGCAGAAGTTTGAAACATCGTACGGACAGTAATTAGTAGTTGGTAATTGGTGATTAGCAGAATCAACGGCAAAAACTTTTACCACGAAGGACACGAAGGAAAAGCAAGGTCAGGAAAGAACGGCTGAAAGCGAGAGGGCGAATGAGTTTTTGCATTCGCTAATTACTAACTACTGATTAACTACCCCAATGAACCGTGCCATCCAACACACGATCTTATTTCCACTGCTCCTTTGCCTGATTGCATTCTGCCGGCAAACTGACGCTGCTGAACTCAAGCAGAAGACGACGGATGCCTTCAACAAATATGTTGCTGCCACGGAAACAAGGATCAACAACGAGCTGCATGGCGGACCGTTTCTTTACATGGATGGCCTGTCCAGCGACATCATGAGGGTTTCGTATGAAAAGCTCAAGAAGGGCGAGATCCTGGTGCAGAAGCTGGAGACCAAAGCCCCGGGAGTCAGCGCCGACGTGCCAGATGGCATGGTGCATCATTGGGTGGGTCTGATCTTTATTCCCAATGCAACGCTAGCGCGCGTCATCCCAATCTTGCAGGACTACGAACATCGGGCCGATCTTTACAAGCCCGATGTGACCGCCTCGCGCCTTATTTCGCACCAGGGAAACGATTTCAAATTCTTTTTGCGCCTGTACCAGAAGCGTTTTACCACTGCGATCTTCAATACTGAATATGTTGCCCACTGGGGGCAGGTGGATCCCACGAAATTGTATTCACACTCCATCAGCACCAAAATCGCCGAGGTGAAGGACTCCGACCATCCGGATGGAGAAGAGTGGCCGGTGGGCCAGGGGCGCGGCTACCTGTGGCGGCTGAATACTTACTGGCGATTCGAGGAGAAGGATGGAGGCGTTTACATGCAGTGCGAAGCCTTGTCGCTGACGCGCGACATTCCCTTTGGCCTGGGCTGGCTGCTGCGTCCTCTGGTGACCAAGATTCCTAAGGAATCGCTCGACCGCGCTCTGGGCCAGACGCGGACGGTGATAGAGAAAAAGCTTCAGGCTTCCAGCTCCTAAATACGAGTTTGTTCCTGTCGCGAACTTCAGCGAAGATCAAGCTCGAGAAGAAAAGCAAGATACCTCCCAAAGCAACGGCCTAACCACCACTCGTCTCTTCAGGTCTAACCTAACGCAGATTGAGCGATCCACGCGGTCTCATGCAATGCGAGTGGACGCTCGTCCCTCAGAAATAACACGGTCTGGAACCTTTGGTCCCCGGCTGAGTATTCGTACACGAGCCTGAGGTGCGAATGGCAAACCTGTTCGGCAATGTTCGCTATGTGTTTCGGCAGCTGCGGTTGTCGCCCGTCTTCACCGCTGCGGCCGTATTGACGCTTGCCTTGGGTATCGGCGGCACCACGGCCATATTCACGTTGATTGATGCGGTCATGCTGCGGTCCCTGCCGGTTTCCGACCCTGGACGGCTCTATCGCATCGGTGAAGGCGATGATTGCTGCGTGCAAAGTGGCCCTCAGGATCGTTGGGGTCTTTATTCCTATCCTCTCTTTGAGCGGCTCAAAGCGGAAACGCCGGAGTTCGAACAGGTGACTGCTTTTAAGGCAGGGCAGGGACGTTTGAGCGTGCGGCGGGAAGGCGTGGAAGCGGCTGCCAGGCCACTGATCTACGAATATGTGACCGGAAATTATTTTTCCACGCTGGGCGTAGGCCCCTTCGGCGGACGGGTGTTTACACCTGATGATGACAGACCGGCGGCTCCGCCCGTGGTGGTGCTCAGCCATCGTGCCTGGCAGACTACCTACGGCGGCGATGTTTCGGTCGTAGGCTCGACGTTCGTGATTGAGGGACATCCGTTCACCGTGATCGGGATAGGGCCTCCGGGATTTTTTGGGGAAACGCTGCGCAGCGATCCACCTGATATCTGGGTCCCGCTGCAACAGGAGCCCTTGATTAATGGTGATGGTTCGCTGCTCCATCAATCTGTCT
>DATDGH010001018.1:0-1754 GCA_036522215.1 Candidatus Angelobacter sp.
AAAGTTCTGGAGTTCTTCATCGCTTGTATACTGCGCGATGCGAAAATCAAACGAGATTGTTTTGCCGCCGACGCTTCCCCCAGTACCAACTGCAACGGCGGAATAAGCTTGCGGAGGGGTTCCATCTTGGGCGGAGACAGCCAAGGCTAGAGAAACGAGTAGAATTACAGCGAAAAGTCGGAGGCGAGATATCTGTATTTTCATGCCAAATCTCCTTGCGGACTGCATTGTTTTGACCACAGAAGGTTCCACTACCACCATCTGGCTTGGCGAGCGGAGGACGACCTTCTTAAAGAACTTTGCGGGCCGTCTGGATGAAGCGAGTCCGAATGCGAACTTGGGCGTTCGTTCACGCACATTGGCGCCTCCCTGTCGATAAAATGGAACGGACTTCAGAACCAACATCTTCTCGTGGTAAATCGCAATCGAATTTAGACGGTGCTCTTAATAAGATTTGCGGAGCATAAGCCCAGCGCCACCTTCGATGTACTGGCAAAAGTACTAGTCAACTTCCCTCCTTGCAGTCGGGTTAAACCCAAACATGACCTGGTAAGAATGCGCACGGGCATCCCGCCGCGTTCGTTGCTGCCGTCGGCTCTTCCAAACCCGCCTTCCGGTCCCCCAAGGAACTGCACCGGATTTTGCACCGACTGCCTGCATCTGGTGCTTCCTGGCGTCTACCGGCGGTTCCGGGGGACGTTATCGGAAGTGATAGAGGCGAAAGGTAGAAGGTTAATTATCAGAAGTTGTAAAGAATTGCTAAAGCGATGCAGGCAGATTGTGTGTCTATCGTGGAGAGAACATTAACAACACAGTGACATGTCGCTCATCCGGATATCTGGCCAGCCCGCAGGGGCACATTGCCGGCCTGGAGAAAGTCGGGGCGCTTTCTTTTGAGCAGGCCGCAAAAGTGATGCAAAAAAAGAGATCGAAGGATATGCCGCCGCAGTTCACCCGGGGCTGGTTGGGGGGCCGGTAGGGTACGTGTCATCACACCGTCAGCTTCGACCTGGTGGGGCCAACCCCCGCACTGGCCAAGTTGGAACTCGTTCAGCGACCTTGCCGGAGATTACCGCGCGGGTCTGGTACTTTTTCATCTCATGCCGGGCGCCAGTAAGGCCGAACTCGATGCCCTCATCGCACGAGGTGCTTCGTGGGCGGGCCCCCAGCACGCTGCTTCCGCTTCGCCATAGATTTCGTTTACTTTGTAGAGCTGAGAGCGTCCTGTCCCTGGAGCTCTTGGCACTTCTCTTCACACTAACGGCTGCCGAACCTGCTTCCCCTGAAGGGCGGCCTCCATCGCCGGTAGCAGAGCGGTAGCTGCTTCAGACTTGACGACATACGCTGCCGCACCGGTGCGCAAAGCTTCTTCGGCGATATCATACGAGCGATTTTCGCTCAGGAAAACGATCCTCGTATTCGGCGCTGCCTGCAGGATTCGTCGAGCGACCTCGATTCCATTGAGGCTGGGAAGGCCGATATCCAAGAAGATCAATTCTGGATTCAATTCTTTGTTTTTTTCCAATGCTTCGAGACCATCAGAAGCCTCGCCAATCAACTCGACGTGCGATTCTTGGCACAACTTGGAGGCGACGAAGCGACGCCATTCTTTGAAATCGTCCACAATCAAAACTCGTACCTTGGCTCGCATTGAACTGGGTCCACCTCCCTGTTGGGAGCCCGTATAGCGACCATTAGTTTCAGAAAGCACAGAGAAATCCATATACCTCCCATCCAGTCGTTCTTCGCGCGTC
>DATDGH010001019.1:0-12050 GCA_036522215.1 Candidatus Angelobacter sp.
GCTTGTATTCGTTGCCTAGATACCACGGCACATTCATCACCACAATGTGCTCGTGTCCGCCAAAATACAACAACGCTTTCAGGGCTGTAGCCCGTTTGTTGTGGAGGAAGTAGTGATACCAGTGTTGCTCGATTTTCTCCGGAATTACCACGCCGATCAGCCGGTCAGGATGCTCTTGTGCCAGCCGGATAACGTATTCTCGAATCGGAGTCAACACCGTGCGATAAGGTGAAGGGATTACCTTGAGCTTGGGCACGGGTAATCCGGCCCGTTTAGCCGGTTCTTCTACCAGTTCCTTCCACCGATGAGAAAGATCATCGGTGTCATCCTCCGCGTGTACGTGAACTGCCTGTACATCGGGGGATATTTCCAGGGCAAAGCGCAAAGCTTTTTCCGTGATCCGGTCCCATCCGGTGATGGGCACAACCACCAGAGGCTTGCGCAGGTGATCCACTCTAAGCGGTTTGTCCAGCACAATTTCCTTTTCTACCCGTAGATACTCCCAATGCACCCACTTCATCAGCAGAAAAAGAATGGGAATCAGCGCCAGCGTAATCCATGCCCCCTCAACAAACTTGGCCACCAGAACGACCAGGACCGTGATGGCCGTTGTGAATGCTCCCAGCCCGTTGAGAAACATGCTGAAGTAGTGGCGGCCCTTGGTTTTTTTCCAGTGCGCCACCATGCCCGCCTGGGACAAGGTGAAAGCCAGAAACGCTCCGATGGCGTACAACGGGATCAAGCGGTCAGTGACTCCGCCAAAAACGATCAGCAACAATCCGGCGATGAGCGTGAGAGCGTAGACCCCCTGAGAAAAAACCAGCCGCCTTCCGCGCGAGGCAAAAAACTTGGGCAGATATCCATTGCGGGCAATCGATTGGCAAAGCCGGGGAAAGTCAGCGAACGCGGTGTTGGCAGAGAGCGAAAGGACGAGCAGGATAGAGGTGATGGAGACGTAGTAGAAAACACCTTTGCCGGCTACTGCCGCGATCAACTGGGAAAGCACACTCTCATACCCGGGCTGGCCGGGGTCAGTCGCGCCGATGGTATACGCCTTGACCAATACCGCGATTCCCAACAGCAGCACCGCCAGAATCGCGATGATGACCGTGAGCGTAATGCGAGCATTTTTGACTGCGGGTTCGCGGAAGGCGCGCACACCATTGCTCACCGCCTCCACTCCGGTCATGGCCGTACAGCCGCTGGAGAAACTCTGGAGCAGCAGCCACATGGTGACCGCGGTGGCAGCGCTGGGAAGGGGGTGGGGTGGAACCACCGGCAGGGGATGACCTCCGTGCGACAGCGATCGCACCAGGCCGACAACGATAGTCAACAACAAGGTCCCCACAAACAGGAATGTGGGCAGCATGAAAAGCGCGCCGGCTTCCCGCAGACCGCGAAGGTTGATCAGGGCAATTACCACCAGGATTCCCAGGCATAGAGAGAGTGAGTGCGCCTGCAAGGCAGGAAAAGCGGAAACCAGGGCACCCACGCCGGCAGAAATTCCCACAGCTACGGTCAGGATGTAGTCAATCATCAATGCCGCGGCGGCCAGCAAGCCGGCGGACTCGCCCAGGTTGTCACGGGCCACGGTGTAGGAACCGCCACCACCAGGGTAAGCGCCAATCGTCTGCAGATAAGAGAAATAGACGATGGCCAGCAGGACCACGATACTGGTGCTGATGGGAACAATGTAGTTGCAAGCCATCACTCCCAACGGCATCAGGATGGTCAGAGCAGCCTCCGGGCCGTAGCCGGCAGAGCTAAGGGCATCCAGGCCGAAAATAGGAATGCCGCGCAACGGGCCAACTTGTTCTGCACGCTCCTGCCATGTGGCCAGCGGCTTGCCGAAGATCATGTCTCTCAATGAGGCCATTTTTGAATTCCTTAGTAGACCACAAAGTGTATCCTTCGCGCATTGGCGTAAGATTGCTATATCGCTACTGCGTTCAATCCGACTGAGATTAACCTGCTTGATCCTGAATTCAAGGCAGATCCTTATCCTGTCTATGCCCGATTGCGTGAAGAATTCCCGATTTGCCGGGTGCGCCTGGCCCGGGGAGTCCACGCGTGGTTGATTACGCGATATGACGATGTGGTTGCAGCCTTCAAGGACGAACGCCTGGTCAGCAATCGGCGAAACGCGCCCACAGATGGGAGGCCGTTCAAGGAACATCTTCTGCATCGGCTCTTTGGTCCGCTGAATCGCAATATGCTGGGTTCCGACGAGCCCGATCATGGGCGGTTGCGTGGGCTGGTCCAGCAGGCATTTACGACGCGCAGAATAGAAGAGTTGCGCGCGCGAATTGAGTCGCTCACGGAAGAGTTGCTGGATGCCGCTAGTAACAAGCGGCTGGATGTGGTGCGTGACTACGCACTTCCCTTGCCGACGATTCTGATTTCGGAGATGCTTGGGGTGCCTGTGGCTGACCGCGAGCGTTTTCATCACTGGTCTGACGGCATACTTTCCTTGAACGCCATGGAGTGGCTGGGCATGATGCGGGCTGCTCCGATTGTAGTCACGTTCTTCCGCTACATTCGCAAACTGGTGCGTCTTCGTCGCAGAGAGCCTCAAGATGACCTGGTGAGCGGACTTGTGGCCGCCGAGCAGGCCGGGGACAAACTCAGTGAAGATGAAGTGGTCGCCATGATTTTCCTGTTGCTCATTGCCGGCCATGAAACCACCGTAAATCTGATTGGCAACGGCATGCTGTCACTGCTGGAGAACCCGATCGAACTGGAGAAGCTGCGAGCACAGCCTTCCTTGATGCCTTCTGCAGTTGAAGAACTGGCCCGGTATGAAGGCCCTCTGGAACTGGCCAACGCTCGTTGGGCAACTTGTGACGTCACTATTTCCGGAGTGACCATTCCTCAGGGAGAGCCGGCACTGCTATCGCTTACCTCTGCCAACCACGACCCGCAGCAGTTCGCCTCTCCGAAAGCGCTGAACCTGACGCGTACCGCCAATCGTCATGTTGCTTTCGGACAAGGCATCCACTATTGCCTGGGCGCCGTGCTGGCACGCATGGAGGCGCAGATCGCTTTTACTACACTTCTGCGCCGTTTCCCCAGGCTGCACCTGACTGTGCCACGCAGCGCACTTCATTGGCGCAGGAGTCTGGTGCTGCGAGGATTGAAATCCCTTCCCGTGTCCCTGGCATAGGCTGTCAATCTGGTTTCCATGCGTGTGACTTGACTCAAATTTACCCTTCTTAACAGCCAGGCGCGCTATCATTGAATTGCGGAGAATTGCCTCAGAAGATCCCCCCTCGAAAACATAATTATGGGACTCCGGCGAACGGCGGAAATCTCATTAATTCATGTGGGCTCACCGCAACGTAGACGCAGCACGAGGATCTGGAACTCAAAATGTGGATAGTACGCTTAGCGCTGAACCGGCCTTATACATTCGTCGTCGCCTCGCTGCTGGTCCTGATCCTGACTCCGTTTGTGATCCTGCGAACATCGGTTGATATCTTCCCTGACATCGATATTCCCGTCATCAGCATCATCTGGCAGTTCACAGGTTTTTCCGCCCAGGAGATGTCAGACCGAATCGTGAGCAACACAGAACGCGGGCTGACCACGACGGTGAATGACATCGAACACACCGAAACCCAGATCATGGATGGCCGTGCGATCACAAAAGTCTTCTTCCATCCCAAGACCAACCTGGAACTGGCGCTTGCCCAGGTCACAGCCATTTCACAGACGGCGGTCCGGCAACTACCTGTTGGGGCCACGCCGCCGCTGATCATCGTCTATTCAGCCTCCAGCGTGCCCATCATGCAGGTGGGAATCAGCAGCAAGAGCGTGCCGGAACAGGCGCTGTTTGATGTATCTGTCAATTTTGTGCGGCCACAGCTGACCACCATTCCCGGCGCCGCCATTCCCTGGCCCTATGGTGGAAAACAGCGTGTGATTGCGGTGGATATTGACACGCAGAAACTTCAGGCCAAGGGGCTGACCCCCAGTGATGTGGTGAATGCCATCAGCCTACAAAACCTGATTCTTCCCTCAGGCCAGGCCAAGATCGGCTCATTGCAATACAACATCCAGCTCAATGAGAGCACGAATACCGTGGCTGAGCTGGATGCACTTCCAGTAAGAACTCAGAATGGCGCCACGACCTATATCCGCGATGTGGCCCACGTGCGCGACGGATTCTCGCCTCAAACCAATGTTGTACGGCAGGACGGGGTTCGGGGAACGCTGCTCACCATCATGAAAAATGGTTCAGCGTCAACGCTGGACATTGTGGACCACGTGAAATCCGTGCTTCCCCAGGTTGCGGAAAATCCGGCCCTGCCGCGCGACCTGGTGATGAAACCTCTTTTCGACCAGTCGCTGTTTGTCCGAGCTTCCATTAATGGCGTGCTCAAAGAAGCACTGGTTGCAGCTTGTCTTACGGCGGCGATGATTCTGCTCTTTCTGGGAAACTGGCGCAGCACGCTCATTATTGCCATCTCCATTCCGCTGTCCATCCTGTGCTCCGTAATCACGTTGAGCGCCCTGGGCGAGACTTTCAACATCATGACGCTTGGAGGTCTGGCACTGGCGGTGGGTATTCTTGTGGATGATGCCACGGTGGAGATTGAAAATATCGAGCGCAATATTGGTATGGGCAAGGCATTACGGCAGGCCATTCTGGACGGCGCGCAACAGATCGCGGTCCCGGCTTTCGTCTCCACCTTGTGCATCTGCATTGTCTTTGTGCCCATGTATTTCCTTACCGGGGTGGCTCGCTATCTGTTCTTTCCCCTTGCCAAAGCCGTTGTCTTCGCCATGCTCGCTTCCTACCTGCTTTCGCGCACCCTGATTCCCACGCTGGTGATGTACCTGCTAAAGAACTATGTGCATGACCACGGCGAACAGCATCCTGACCGCCAGCGAAGATTCTTCAGCCGCTTTGCCCGCGGCTTCCAGGTCCGATTTGAGCGGCTGCGCGAGAGTTACGTGCTGACGCTGGACTGGTGCCTGGAACATCGGCGAATGGTCATTGGCTGCTTTCTGGCTTTCTGCCTGGTCTCAATGGGGTTGGTTTTCTTTCTCGGCGAGGATTTTTTCCCCGAGGTGGATGCCGGCCTGTTCCGCATGCACGTGCGCGGACGTCCCGGCTTGAGGATTGAAGAGACTGCGCGGCTATGTGACGAGGTGGAAAAAGTAGTGCGTGGAGACATTCCAAAAGACGAACTGGTTACCATTCTCGATAACCTGGGCATGCCTTACAGCTCTATCAATAACACCTACAGCACCGCCGGAACCATCGGCACATCCGATGCTGAGATTCTGGTTTCGTTGAACCAGGAGCATCATCATCCCACCGCCGAATATGTAAAGCGTCTGCGCGAGGAATTGCCGGCATTGTTTCCGGGAACCGAGTTTTTCTTTCAGCCTGCCGACATCGTCAGCCAGATTTTGAACTTCGGGCTGCCTTCGCCCATTGATATTCAGGTGGTGGGGCAAAACATTCAGCAGAATTACCAGATCGGACAGCAGATCGCGAACCGCATGCGTCAACTGCCGGGCGCGGCCGATGTTCACGTCCAGCAGCTTATGAATGGTCCATCACTCAAGCTGGATGTTGACCGCACGCGCGCGCAACAAGTCGGCCTCAGCCAAAGAGACGTTGCCCAGAACCTGCTGGTATCTTTGAGCGGCAGCTTTCAAACTACGCCGACCTTCTGGCTCAATCCGCAAAATGGAATCAGCTACAGCGTGGCCGTACAGACTCCTGAATATCGAATTGACTCGCTGCAGGCGCTCATGAATACGCCGGTAAATTCTCCCGGCGCTCCGGCTCCGCAAGTTCTGGCAAATCTGGCAACTGTAAAACCGACCGCGACTCCGATCGTGATCTCCCACTACAACATCGCCCCAGTAGTTGACGTGTATGCCAGCGTGCAAGGACGTGATCTGGGTGGATTGGCCCGCGATACGCGCAAAGTCATCGATAGTTTCAAAGACAGATTGCCACGTGGCACGCAACTGATTCTCAGGGGACAGGTGGCGACGATGTCCTCCTCGTTTGTCGGCCTCGGCATTGGTCTGGTGATGTCCATCATCCTGGTTTACCTGCTGATCGTGGTCAACTTTCAGTCGTGGCTGGACCCGTTTATCATCATCACTGCGCTTCCCGGCGCGTTGGCGGGCATCTGCTGGATGCTTCTTCTCACTCACACTACCTTGAGTGTTCCATCGCTGACGGGAGCCGTGATGTGCATGGGAGTGGCAACGGCGAACAGCATCCTGATGATCTCCTTTGCCCGGGAACGCATGCAGGCTGGACGCAACTCTTTGCAGGCTGCTTTGGAGGCTGGATTCACGCGCATGCGTCCGGTAATTATGACGGCGCTGGCCATGATCATCGGTATGGTGCCGATGGCCCTGGGCCTGGGTGAAGGTGGAGAGCAGAACGCGCCGCTCGGCCGCACAGTGATTGGCGGACTGATTTTTGCCACGGTTGCTACCCTGTTCTTCGTTCCCGTGGTCTTCAGCGTGATGCACCGGCACAGGAGCGGGAATCCCTTGCCTCAACCGGCAGGTGATGGACAGTGAAGAACAGTGGAGTAAAGTAGAAGGACGAACGGACCTATGACACAGCTTATGGAACAGGAACCACCCATCATGGAGGCGCGCAAGACCTCCGGGAGACAACCGAAGTCGCATCGGCTTCGGATTGTGCTGGTTCTATTGCTGGTGCTGGTGCTGGCAGGCGCGCTTTCCCTCGGGCGACGTCTCTCAGAGCGCAAGGCACTGGCTGCTGAAACGGAAAAACTTGCTCTGACTACCGTTGCCGTGGTGAAGCCTTCGGCGGAACCGGCAAGCGACGAGCTGGCACTGCCGGCGCAATTGCAGCCTTACGTCGAGTCCCCTATCTACTCGCGTACCAACGGCTATCTGCTGCATTGGTACAAAGACATCGGCACTCATGTAAAAAAGGGCGATCTGCTGGCCGACATCGACACTCCAGAGGTTGACCAGGAGTTGTCGCAGGCCAAAGCAACGCGCGAGCAGATCTCGGCGCAGCTGGAGTTGGCCAAGTCCTCAGCCGAGCGCTGGGCCAATCTCCGCAAGACGGATTCCGTGTCGCAGCAGGAAGCTGACCAGGAAATCAACGCGTACAAGCAAAGTCAGGCCAACCTGGCTGCCGCAGACGCCAACGTACGTCGCCTGCAGCAGATGGAATCGTTCAAGCGAATCTATGCTCCTTTCTCCGGAGTGATCACCCAGCGCAATACTGATACTGGAGCGCTCATCAATGCCGGCAGCACTGGACAAAAAGGACTGTTCAACCTGGCGCAGGTTGATCCTTTGCGGGTTTACGTGAATGTGCCGCAGACGTACTCTCCCAGCATTCGCCAGGGCATGCCTGCCTATATTCAGTTGGAAGAATATCCGGGACAAAAATTCAACGGAAAAATAGTACGCACCGCAGACGCCATCGACCCCGCTACCCGCACCCTGCTCACTGAAGTGGATGTTGAGAATCATGATGGCCGTCTCCTGCCTGGCGCTTACGCTCAGGTACATTTTGCGGTGCCGGTGCAAACCGTGCGCATGGCGATACCTGTGAATGCTCTGCTCTTTCGTCCGGAGGGTCCGCGGGTGGCAGTTGTGGGACCAGACCAGAAGATTCACCTCAAGACTGTAATCATTGGCCGCGACTTCGGCACCCGCCTGGAGATTCTTGGCGGATTGGATGCCGGCGACAATGTCGTCGTGAATCCTCCCGACTCCCTGGAGGAAGGACAACAGGTTCGTATGAGGGCGGAGGACAAACAAACTTCGTGAGACGCGCTGTCCTGAGGCATCTCTCCATCGCTTTGCTCCTCCTGACCGGCTGCACTGTGGGGCCCAACTATCACCGTCCCTCGGTTCCCGCTGCTCCTGGGTGGAAGGAGCAGCCACCGTGGCGTACAGCCACTCCGCAGGATTCCATTCCGAAAGGCTCGTGGTGGACCATTTTTGGCGACGACGAGCTTAACGGTTATGAAACCCAGGGGCTCACCGCCAACCAGACGGTAGAAGTAGCCCGCAATCAACTGGATCAGGCACGCGCTTCTGCCCGCATTACACAATCGGGATTGTTTCCTCAGGGAACGGCAGGCTTTTCCGCGCAACGCGCGCGGCTTTCCGGGAACCGGCCATCCAATGGCTCTACCATCGTCCTGGCGCCCGTTACTCAGAACAGCTTCAGCTTGCCTTTCAATTTGAATTGGGAGTTGGACATATTTGGTGGCGTCCGGCGTAACGTGGAATCTGCTAATGCGCTTTACCAATCGTCCGCCGCCAATCTTGAGAATGTTCGCCTGGTCATCACGGCAGAGCTTGCGGTGGACTATTTCACATTGCGTGAGCTTGATGCTGAGATCGCAGTTGTGAACTCGGCGGTTGAATACCAGGAAAGAGGTCTCAAGCTGGTGCAGAACCGCCACGACGGCGGAATCGCGTCCGGCCTGGATGTTGCCCAGCAGGAAACGCTGCTGAATTCCACGCGTACGCAGGCGACTTTGCTTCGCCGGCAGCGCGCACAATTTGAACACGCTATTGCCACCCTGGTGGGAACGCCTGCTTCCAGTTTCAGCGTTCCGGTTAAACCGCTGGCTTTGCAACCTCCGGCGATTCCCACGGGTGTTCCCTCGGATGTCCTGGAGCGGCGGCCTGATATTGCCATTGCGGAAAGACAGATGGCCTCACAGAATGCGCAGATCGGCGTAGCCAAGAGCGCGTTTTATCCCAGCATCGGCATAGCCGCCGGGGGTGGAACTACCAGCAGTGGCGTGGGCCAGATCTTGAATGTTCCAAGCACCTTCTGGGCGCTCGGCGCCAACGTGGCTGAAACTGTTTTCAATGGCGGAAAATTGCACGCGCAGCTTGATTTTGCCAGGTCAGCCTACGGCGGCTCCGTGGCAAATTATCGTCAGACGGTCCTCACTGCTTTTCAGGAAGTAGAAGATGGACTTTCCGGACTCTCTGTACTGGCGCAGGCCGCACAGACTCAGCAACAGGCAGTAGAAGCGGCACAACGCGCACTCAACATTGCCAATGATCGCTACGTTGGCGGATTGGTAACTTTTCTCGATGTGATCACCGCCCAGGAAACCTTGCTTGACAACCAGCGCCTGGCAACTCAGCTTCTCGGCCAGCGTCTGGTGACTTCAGTATCGTTGATCAAGGCGCTCGGTGGCGGCTGGGACGCTTCCAGCCTTCAGGCCATTCATGTAAACGCCACACTGAAGCAGGCAGTTCAGCAGTAGCCACGAGACTTAAAGTATTTCTTTAAGTATGATCACATCTTTGCCGCAGCAACTGCGGCCTACTCGAAGTAATGCTCCATCAAGTACAGGTTGAGCCCGCCGAATGCCAGGCCGATGGCTATGGCCGTCCATGCAATCACTCTGTACCGGCGTTCCTGGATCGGGATGAAGCAACCCAGTAGACCGCCAAGCACGAGAATTGGTCCCCCCATCGCCAGCTTGGGATGGTAGCTATGTTCGGTGATCAACTGATGCCACTCGTCTGCAATCATTGCGATGCCGCCCACAAAGAGGCCGGCATACGTGAGCCTCTCCTTCCATCGAGTTTTTCGTCGAACTTGAGAATCAACTTTAACCGTGCGCCCCTGGCGGCGACACTCAATAACAATCTCTCGCAGCTTATTGATCAATGGCGTCCCATCACGCGCCACAAAGTAGTCAAAAACATTCTTGGCCTTGTGATTTACGGGCTGCCTGGAATCGTTTCGAACACGCAGGTCATCCATGCTCCAGACCACACGGTCCGGGGGCAGCGATCTTAATTCGGCTTCAATCTGCCCCAGCTCTGTGATCGCCTGCTCGGCACGATTTGGATCCAGGCTTCCCTGCTGCAGATGATCCAGCACCGCAGGAAACCTTGTCGCCCATCCGTGCGGCTCCAGCCGATAACTAATGGTTGCAAACAGCGCGCGCAGAACATGGTCCGGCGCGATTTGATCCAGCGAATAAGTTGTACTCATAGCCGCCTCATAAATGCGTTAGTGCCCAATCCATTTGTCGGCGGCATCTGGCTCGCCGTAGTCCCAGGATCAACACCACAGGAAGCGGAATCAGCAGCGTACCCAGCATCAGCAGAAGTACTTCGCTGCGTTCTAATTTGCTGGCAAAACCGAGTACCATGGCCATGCAGAGGAGAGCGACTACAACTGTAAGCCATTGAATGCCTCTGCTGCGCAGAGTCGGCAGGTAATCGCCCCGCTTGAGCGAAGATTGCATCTGCCACAACAGCCGTGGGAGCGCTTCCGCCGGAATCCTCCGGGTTCGCCAGAGTTCGACCAGACTTTCCGGCAGCATTCGCTGCTTGCCATCAAGCTCAGATTTGATCCCGAACATGGGAGGGCCCCAGAACCATGAGTCCTTTGCTCCAGTGCCCCTGGGTGAGTCCGGGGGAAGCATCTTGTAAACTTCGATGGTGAAGCCGGTACGCCGATTGCCATTTCAGGGATCAGGCGCGGTGAACCCGCCTTCGCTTCGCACGCGTTTCTGAACCTGCTTTGGAATATGCATTTTTTAGATCAGAATTGGTGTCCGGAATGTTATCAGCCACTGGATTCATGCGGCCAGTAAAAACTAGTGCCAAATTTGGTGAGTTAAAGTTTTACTTTAAGCAGCTTCTCAATCCGCCTGTTAATGGCTTGGGCTCCTGGCATTGGGCTGGCGCAGTCCCTGTAGTACTCTGGAACGGATAAATATGGCTTCGATGCTGACCCGAGTGACGATCCTAACGACCGTCGTTCTAGCGTTGACGACAATCTCCTCTGCTCAAACCGCGCTTGAAAGTACAGCTCCACGCACAGTAAGCGACGACTGTCTTTTCCAGTCAGAAAGCTACCAACTCAAGAAGCAGGAGCTGACTGTCGCCCGCGCCACTGACGGAATCTTTTTTACCGCAGGCATGACCATTGATGCTGATGGCGCGCCTAATGCCTATGCGCCACATAATCGCGGGCTGGACTACACCGCCAATGCCAGAGGCGCGCATGGTTGGGTGGCGCTGGTCACCAGCCAGAGTGGCCATCCGGTGATTCAGAAGCATGGCGCTTATCGCGGCTACTACGTCTCCACCACATCGCTTCAGCAAAGCAACATGTACGATGAGCGCGATCCCAAGAAATACATCGACGCTACTAAAGTCCCGTACATCGCTCTGCCGCCTGACTTTGCCAAGAGATTCAACATCATCCTTGGCGACCTGGCGCTGGTCTTAAATCGGGCGAACGGTCGCTCCGCTTACGCCATCTTCGCCGATGTTGGTCCCAAAGGAAGAATAGGAGAAGGGTCGATCGCGCTGGCCAAGCGGCTAGGCATTCCCGCCGATCCCCGGCACGATAGCGCTGAGGATGGCGTCACTTATTTGATTTTTCCCGGGTCCGCGCTACCGGCCGATCGCCACATCACTGCGCGCAACATCAAGTCTTCAGCAGCACGGCTATATCATCGGTGGGGTGGAACGCAGAGGCTGCGGAGCTGTGAACTCGTGTCCATCCGCAGGTAAGAACTAAGACAGGTACCGTTCTCTCTTCCAACGACCCGATCTGATTACTCATGCCGCAAAGCCACAGCCGGGTCAACTCGGGTTGCTTTTCGTGCAGGCACGTAGCACGCCAGCAAAGTCACTCCACCCAAAATGGCACAAACAACCAGCGCAGTGAGCGGATCACGAGCGCTCACGCCAAAAAGCAGGCTGGTAAGCAGACGCGTCACCCCCAATCCAGCGGCCAGGCCAACCACTGCGCCGATCAAAGCCAAACGCAAACCGTGGCCGACGATAAGCTTAAACATGTCGTTCGGCCTGGCGCCCAGTGCCATGCGCACGCCGATTTCGTGGGTGCGCTGCGCAACGGTGTAGGCCGTGACGCCGTAAACACCCACACTTGCCAGACCGAGCGCCAGCAGTGCAAACAGAGTCAGGAGATTGGCGGAGAAACGCTGTGGCGCCAGCGACTGAGAGAGCGCCTCATCCAACGTCCGGACATCGCCAAAAGCAAGGTCTGCCTTTACTGAGCGCAT